>NZ_JARDAL010000027.1:0-54147 GCF_048957595.1 Acinetobacter sp. AS5
ATCTCTCTTTTTTTACAACTATATTGTTAAAGTTTAGGACTTTAATGTCCAGTTTACGTTTGTGTTGTCAAATCACACTCATATCGTATCACTTCATGAGCCACGCAATATAGAGATATATTTCTTAGACATTGTTTCCATAAAAGTTCTGGATAGAGTTTTGTATAGGTCAGGAATGTTCTTTTCCCAAAACAACAATATTTCACCCTTCGTTTTGCATAATTTAAAATCATCGGTATTGGTGAGATCCTCTACCTGTTGAATCATCACTTCCCTTTCTTTTTCTTTGGCTTGTTTTTCTAAAACTTTTTGTTCCTTGATTTTGTCTTGTTCAGACAAAAAGTTCCTACTTTTCTCGCGTTTTTCACTGTCAGTAATGAACTTAACCAAGTGGAATAAATGTTCCATCCATTCATCCGTATGGGTTAAGCCAAGGATGCAACCATTTAGATTAAAGCCAACATTAACCAGGCCTATATCTGATGATGTTTTATTTCTGATATTCAAAATGACATCTTCATCCAGTTCATTTTCTGCAATGAATTCGTCTATATAGTGTTGGTACTCTGGAGATAGAAAACCGTCAAAGGTATATCGAACAACTTCTACCAGTAAAAAATTAACCCCGAAAAGTTCAATGTGTTTTTCAATCTCTTCAACAGGGATTTCCAACTGCATTGTAGATACGAGGCTTTCTACGTGGACCAGTGGCTTACCAATTTGCTGTAACTTTTCATAAAGCTCATTTGCATTCATGGGTTGGTTCAATCCGTTTTTTATATTTTATTCAGCACAGCCAATGTCGTATTGAGCATATCGACTGAAACCTCTAATTTTTTTGCTAAACGGGCCATGTGGCCGTCATCAAGTATTCTTAATGCCTTATGTAATGAAGTATAGTTTTTTAGCTCTGAAAACTCTTCAATTTTTTCATTGATATAGACATCATCTAAACCAGCTTCTTCAAAACACTCAATTACAGATAAGCCAACATATGAAAGTTTCTGTTTTTTAACATATGTTGATTGTTTTTGGTCTATTAAACCAAGTTTCACAGCAATTTTGTGGCTTTCACCACGCTTAGGTAGTCGATTGTTTGTGATGACCCTTGTATTGAAAAATTCTTTTTTTACTTGTTCAAAAGTCTTAGCCATTACGGGCACCATCAAAAGTTAATTATTTCGATCGTTTACGATATATCTTTAGAAGTACAAGAAGCGAATAAATTATTAATCTTGGTTCGCTCTAGCGCGTGGATGTGCATCTTTATAAGAACTAATCAACGTTTCGTGATCTACAAGAATATATACTTGTGTCGAAGATAGTGATTTATGACCTAGCATTTCCTGAACGGCGCGAATATTTTTTGTTTTGTTATACAAGTGCGATGCAAAACTATGTCTCAAAGCATGAGTACTACCAATATTTCCAGAACCATGCGCCTTTAACAGAGCTGTAATGCATGCACCTAAATGGTTTTTCGCAATATGTTTGCCAGATGGTGCAATGAATAAATATCCGCAGTCTTCTACTCCAGCTTTTGAAATCCAACGATTACGAACTAAAAGCCAAGTAGAAATAGCCTCTAGTGATTTTTTTCCTAAAAAAACAATCCGTTCATTATTTCCTTTACCCAATACCTTTAGTTGCATAGCACTGAGGTTGATATCACTTAGTTTGATGGCATGTAATTCAGAGATACGTAAACCGCCAGAATAAGCAATTTCTGCAGCTGCTAGATCTCTTAACTTTTGATTATTGTATTTCGGATTTAATGGCGTCTTGTTATCAAGTATCTCATTCAACGTATTCACGGCGATCGGGCGCGGTAAGCTTTGATTTTTGAACTTAACCCGAATGTCAGAAAAGAAGTTTTCAGGTATATATTCCTTACGCAGACAATAGTTCAGGAAGTTTTTTAAAGCTGATAAATTTTTGTTGAGTGTTCTTGCAGAAACAATATCAACATCGATTCGATGCAACCGAAATGATGTGATGTAATCGCGGTCTAGTTCCAATAGATGTTTACCTTTAAAAAAAGGCATTTCTAACATCAAAAGTAAGCTCTTTTTGTATTCATTAATCGTCATGTCGGACTTGTTTTCAAGCTTCAGGCTATCCAGCCATTCTTGAATCAATTCCTCATTCGTCATGCTATGCATGGAAAGGTTTTCCGACATAATAATACTTAAAGCTCTTGGATGGTTTTTTCTAGCTGAACCTGTTCGTCAGCCTTACTTAATTTTATGACATTTTGCACAATATCCATATATTCTTTTACTGATATTTTGCCATCTGCTTTCGCTGCGTCCACAGTTTTGCGTAAAAATGGATTATCTGAATATTTTTGGAATAAAGTGAAGGCTTTAAGGTCATTCAACGCGTCTGCATTAATTGAGTCATTAGAATGTTTAATGATGCAATTTTTCACCTGGTTTTCAGGTGTTTTGATGTAAGTAACTTCGGGCATAAATAGTTTGTATTTTGTAACCAATTGCACCTCATTAGAAGCTAAGCAACTGTATACAATTTGCGATATTGGTTCTTTTGGACCACTAACACTCCACCCTCCCGTAACCATTAAAAATGGGATGTTTGAATACGGGTATTTGAATGTATCATCAACCAGCTTATTAAACTCATATGCTGTCGATAGGTAGCGATCGTTTGTAAAAACATCAACATGTGACATATCCTTCGGAACTTCTGTGCATCCCCCGACCATGATTACAGATGCAATTGAAAGAAGTAATTTCTTCATAGTTCTACCCTTAATTAGATATCCTTTCTAAGTTATAAGTAACTTTTGCTTAGGCTACGGTTAATATTTATCCAGGAACAAAATAAAGCGGTCGATAGTGACCGCTATATACATTAGAAATTGAATTTTTCAGTGTTGTACGCATAGATTTTATTAATATCAATGCGTTTACCTTGCATGGTTGTTATTGCAGTTGGTTGGAATTTAATTGCAAGATCTTTAATTTCAACGTCTTTCCATTCTGGCATGGAAGACGGTATATCAATAGTACGGCGCTCTTTGGTACGGGTAGCTGGTATCCAGTGGTTTAACTTAACCATTGAGTCACCTAACAATGTACCTGTTTTGCGATCAACAATGCGTAAGTTTCCTTCCACCGAACGTATTTTTAAACCAGAATAGTTATCAATTCCATAAGTAAATGTGTTTTGGATTTTACCGTAAAAACGTACTGTAAATTGATCGCGCATATAATAATCGTAATGTGCTTTTAATACCTGAAGCATAGTTTCACGATCTACAACATTTTCGACAATATCTTTGTCAGTACGTAAGGACTGCAGTTTATTAAGTGCTGGTTCAACATTCAATTGTTCGTCTGATACGTTTGGATTAACTAAAGGGTTACGTTGAGGGTAGAAAATATCGTTTAAGTAAGCTGTGTGCTGAACTAATAAATACATCGCTCGTTGTCGAGTATTCATCTGTTGATAAAGGTGAGCTGTCGCTTTGTATCGTTGATTTGAATTGTTCTCAAAATAGCTATCAGACAGTTTATATTCGCTGATTTCAGGTGTAAGGCCACCAGCAACAACATTAAAGTTTTTAGATGGCGTTAAAAGCCCCACGTAAGCTTCTTTAAAGTTTGGATTTGGGGTTGGTACATCATCATAAGCAAAAGCAGTATGTGCTATTACAGTACCAAGGATACCCACCATCGCAGTTTTTAATAGTTTCATTCAGTATTCTCTGTATAACTTTAAAAGGGTTTTATGTTTGAAAGTATAATACTTTATTTTTGTGCATTTAAAAAACCACTATTTAAACTTAAAGTAAAAATAATAATATTCCTTAAACCTATTTAACGCCATTCGTTAAACTATCGCTTAATCTCATTAGTCTTTTAAAGGTCAGGTAGTTTTTTGGTAGTAGTTTAGAATTAAGCGTTAAATTTGAGCATTGATCTAAGTCAATTTGGGCATTTTGATCGATAGGAAAGAGTTGTCCTTGATATGCAAAACCAGTCGAATTTTTAGCGATCGACTCAATCAAAAATACACCGTATTTATCTTGTTCCGTGGCCACTGTACTTAAACCACCTAAGGATGTAATCAGGTTTTTAAAATATCCTGGTATTGCGTTCTTCGTGCGTAAGAATTCTATTTGATTTTCAAATGCTTCAGGTGTGAGACATAACATAAAAGCATTTTTCTTTTCTTCTGGCGTTTCAAATACCTTGCCATTGGTCCACGACAGGATATTCGGCTTGAATACATGCAGTACTTCAACCGATTTAAGAAGATCCGCTACATTTGTTTTATGTTGTTCATCGGCTTCAGGCACAAACTGATTTTTGGTATATACCGCAGTACAAAACCACTCATAATCAATTAACTGATTATCGGCATCTAATGGTTCATACAGCAAATACACGGCGCTATCACGCTTAATGGCCAACAGTGGTGATACTGCATATTGTTCTGCAAACTGAGTGATTGCATCCAAGAGCTCACTTGATATGTTGAGTTTTTTGGCATTGAATTCATCGCAAATTAACAGTAATTCTTGAGTGAGTGTTGGTACCACGTTTAACGGCGAACCAGTCTTGTTCAGCATCTCGTTAATAGCATTCTCAATTGCCCCTTTTGTTAGGCTATTGATGAACTGCAGCTGCTCTAATGAGATCCCTTCATGATCCAAAGCCTGTATGACCAGATCAAAAGCATGACGAATTTTCTTCTCAAAATGGTTTGCGTACGATAATCCCCAAGCGTCAGAAAAAAATGAGACTGTTTGTTCTGTATAGCTGGTATTCATTAGGGTTTTGGCAAGTTGCGCGTTACCGATTAAGTCACTTTCATCTTCTAATTTTTTACGCAAGTACTTCTCAATACCTTGTTTGCGAACGTACTGGATCTTCTTCAGGTTTTGACTTGATAGCCAAGTCTTATATTGCGATACAGCATATTGAATGTTCATATCGGCATATGCAGTAATACGGCAAGGTATACCATCAAAGAACGTTGGTAGAAGCACCTGTAAGAGCTCTAAATCACAAAGAGAAGCATAGATAACGCCGTCAGCCACTTCAAGGTCTGTAATCTTCACTGAGAATGAGTGAATACCGACTCGAACCAGTATTAATTTATCGGTATTTATTAGCACCGCATCATAAGAACTTTCACTGGTGATATTGTTTGCTTTAACCCATTTTTCCCAATGGTTAACGATATGGCCAGAAAGCGCTTCACGAGTATCGAAAGGTTGATCTAGATCTGCAGTTGCACTTATGAACGTATCTAAGCTAAACGCATATCGTAAAGGCTTTAGCTCGATATATGTCTCAATCGCTGTTGTATGTTGCTGAATACCATTAGTAATGCTTTGGAGCTTCAGTGCATAGTTCAAAGCCTCAAGCTGGAGCACTTCATCATCACCGATCTGCTGAAACACCGATGTAGCATATGAAAAATTAGTTTGTTCGCCGTGAATATAACGTCTTTCTTGCCCAATCTGCAGATACAGATTTTTGGCATCAGATTGGACTAAATCTAGGTAATTTTGTGGCTGAAGATCCTGAGCAAGTTGCGTAAAAGGTATTTTAATTTTTGATACTTTAGGTGCTTTTTTGAAACCTTCAATTGATGTCGGGAATTCAATAACATCTAAAATAAAATCTAGGTTTAAAGGTTTAACATCTATGATCAAATGGTTTTTATAAAAACGTCCAATTAGGTTATTAAAAAAACAAACTTGGGTTTTATGGTTTAGCATAAATATACCTTTATGAATCTTAAAGATCATCTTATAATAGTAGTATAAGTTTTAATACTATTTATCATGTGGTATTTTTAAACAAAGATAAAACTTTTAGTGAGTTGTTTCATGACAGAATCAGTTGTACCAAATAATAGCGCTTCAGAGAACGCACAAATACCAGGTACGATCGGAACATCAGCCGTTGCAGAACACAAGGGCGATAGTTTTAACGGCACAAGCATCATCACGATTGGTCGAGTTGACTTAAGTAGTTCTATTGAGCCTCTATTTGTACCAGTCTCAACATTGTGGTCCATCACACCGGGTAATTATCCTTTAAGCGCAGAAAATATTAAAAACTGCACGGCAGTACGATTTGAGGGTGAAGAACTACTTACCCAAAACTTCGCATTAGGCTCAATTGTGGTTTATAAAATCAATGGTGTTTTAGGGAACCATGTAATTGTGGTCAGTGAGGATCGAGACGGCGGTAACGATAACCGTGCGATTTACTGCAATAGCTTCAATACAACATGTAATATCTTATCTCAGTACGGTATTGCCTTCGCTGAGCTATATCGCCGCAAAGTATTAGAGCTTGATCAAGTCCTCTATACCAACCTCAATAGATCCCTTTTACAAACTCTCTATGTAGAAAATGAAACTGACGTTATTGATTTAGAGTGGAATACAAAGCACCACCCTACTCTATACGTTCATGCGTCAAACTTAGTTGCATCTGAAGAGCACGGTTTTGTGAAATATGATGGTCGTATGGCTGGTATTGGTACCTTTTCTACAAAATGTCTAACTGCAGACCGTAACGGCAACTTAATTAAACCAGAGCTAGCCTTCCTCAATAACATTATTGAAATTAATGTTACTGAAAAAGATGCGTTAGAGTTCTTGAATTGCTCTATTACGAATAACCGCTTCTTTTCGCGTATGGTTGATCAACTCAAAAGTGCTGGTCGTAAAGAATATGACTTCATCACGAACAACATTGATTTCTTCGCCGTACATGTGAAGCTTAACCTTGAAGAAGATCGTCCTAAAATTACGCGAATGGTTTTAGCACCAGATTTACCAATTCTGGAAAACTATTTGTATAAGCAATACGATCCAACCTACCTTGGTGAAGCCGTTGACGACTTAATTCAGTAATACAGATCTAAAAAAGCTAAAAGCCTACAATGTAGGCTTTTTTTTTGATCACGACTATTATCACTTGGAGTATCACGATCTTCTGACTGAATAAGATTGCGAACTCTAGGAGCAACACCCTGATCCCAAGAATATTCTTTACATATAGGAACAGGTAAAAAATAACTTTAAAAAAATAATATAGTTTGTTCCTAAATATTCCTTACCTGTTTAGTGATTAAGGCGCTTTAAAATTCAATTGGATTTTATAAGTGTTCAAGACATCTGCTATAACAGTACCTTCAGGGATCTCAATCTTATCCCCTACTTTGTATGTGTTCACAAATTGCCAAAACACCGCTTTTTCTTGTGGATCTAAACGAGAAAGGATGTATAGATAAGCAGATTCAAGCTGTTGTTGGCTTGCATAACTATCTACTGATACTACTGGCGTAGTTGCGAAGTTATAGTTCAATTCATCAAGAAGAGCTTCATATACAGTCGTACTTGCATACTTGCTGTATTTACCCTTGTTTTCAGGAACCGTATAGCCGTGGTTGTAATTGATCATACGAGCAACGTAACTGGCCAATAGTTCCGAGTTTTTAGGGTTTTGCTGTAAATAGTCTTCCAGCTTGGATTTATCAGCTTCGTGCGCCGTTAAAACCACTTCCCCGTTATTAATAACATTCAAGTTAAGTTTAATGCTCTTAATTTTACGAGGCGGTTGTTCAAATTCCGCACCATTAAAGCGATGTTTAACATTGATATAGTATTGTTCAATTGCATTCGCTTTAACTAAGGGAATTGGTGAAGATGATACAATTGGAGTTTGTGAGACTTTAACGGTTGTGTTGTTGGCATAGAGGTGTGCTGATAGCGAGATTGTACCAATCAGTAAAGCTAAAGTACGTTTATTAAATACCATTTTAAACTTTTCCAGTGAAATAGTCGGTGTTATTTGTGAGAACCAGTTTTACTTTTAAAACTGCTTCTAAGCTGTCTTTACAAGATTATACTATTTTTAACATTGCATCACTAATAGTCCTTAAACATTTTTAGTTAATTCGTATCAATCACCGTTAAAACTATCTAATATGTTTAAGAAGTTTAAGCACCCTTTAAAATTTGTTGTGTATTAGGTTTATGGAAACGATTTTAAATTCCTTTTTGTTAAAGTCTATAATTTATTCATTATTGTTTTATATAGTGTATAAGTTAGTTTTTGCTTTATGTGGCGTATTTCGCAAACCTAAAACTAAAGCCAAAAAGAATTCAAAAAAAGGCTATCGTAAGCCTCAAAAGAATCAGGAGCTTGTATCTAAAAAAGTCCTTACAAAAGACGAGATTATAATGCTTGATGCACTAGAACAGGTCATTCCATCACGCAACATTTTGGTGCAAGTAAGCATGAGTGCTTTTATGACCACGCAAAACATAAGTACCCGAAATCAGTTTTCTAGGCTTTACGTGGACTATTTGATTGTTGATGAAGACTACAATCCTATATTATCTATTGAGCTTGATGGGCATTATCATAAATATACCCAGGATAAAGATAAAAGGCGTGACGAGCTTTTGAAGAGTGCTGGCATTCCTGTCATTAGGTTTAAGGAAATTCCAGACATAAAAGTTATAAGAAAAACCATTTCAAGGTATATTTAGGTATAAATACGATTAACTCTAATTGATTTTAATAATGTAAATGTGTAAAAATGGTTTTGTCGTAAGAGATATTTTGAATTAATTTTCAAATATATTTCTAAAGGTTTAATCATGAACAACTTAACTCGCAATACTGGAACTAATGACATGTTAAATGTATCAAAACCAGAAAATGTTGCTCAAATGTCACCTGTTGAACTTCAGAATTATATTGAAGAACTTCAACAACAACTAGTCGTTAAAGAAAATAAAGCTTTTCACGATGCTGTTAGTGCCATTAATGCAATCATTTCAGAAAAAATTACTGCCGATGGTGTTGTGGACATCCATACACTTAGTGAATATCTAAAAAACAACCACATTGATACCACAAAAGTTGAGCCTGTAAGACGTCAAAAACGTAAGCTAACGCATGAATGGGTTCACCGTGAAAACAACAGCTTACGTTGGGCTGGTCGCGGTCAAGTAATTAAATGGTTACGTGAAGAAATGATTGAAAAGGGTTTAGATCCTTCAGATAAAGAAGCTGTACGTAGTTATTGCGAACAAAATCTAGACCTTAAAGAGATTTAATCTTTAAAACTAGTGAAACCACCGTAAAAGGTGGTTTTTTTTTGCCATTATATAGTGTCGTTAAGCGATACCCTATTCTATTAGCTTTCAGCCGATAACAAGAAAATTTGCAATTGGTATATACTTAAACCGTTTTTATAAAGGTCACGTTATACAACGGACTAGTTTTAGTTAAATTTTGGTATATACATTATAAGTATATGTGACTATACCTTTGCTTATGTTTCGCTGGAGGCGATTAAATGTCATTCAAAACTCTATTATTAACTGGCTTATTATCTGTAGGTTTGGTTTTATTTGGTTGTAGTAAAAAAGAAGAATCAACATCTCAATCAAAACCTATTCAACCAGATGAACAAATTGACAAAGTAGATCCATCTGCAGACCTACAAGCAGCGCGTGAAGCTTATGTCGATAATGAAAAACCTTCAAAAGTTGAGGGCCACGATTTTGATGCACATCAAAAAACTGCAGAACAAAATCCACCAAAAGAGGACGAGCCAAATGATATGTCTTCTATGCTGAACGCTGCAGCTGCAGATGCTCAAAAACAAGCAGATCAAAACAAATAACAGCACATAAGCTTGGTACATCTTTAAAGGGGATTCGTTATCCCCTTTTTTAATGCGCCTTTAAAATACTTTTTAAATTCCCTTATTAAAACTTAACTAAAACAGTGATTCATTTTAACTAAAAAAACTTTATACCCCACGACTTAGTTATAATTAACCAGTTAAAACGTAATTAGATAAATGCGTTAAGGAGTATTAAAAATGGCATATGAATATAACTCGCAAGATAAGCGGTTTGAATTCCCTAATCCCTACCGAATAGAAAACATTTTTAAAGTGATCGGTGCCATCGTTTTTATGCTGGCTGGCCTAAGCTTAATTTTCAGTGCAAAAGGTCTATTCAGTAACGGTGTATTTGTTGCACTACCACCGCTTATAGTTGGTCTAGCAATGTTCAGTTATGGCGCTCTACTGCTGACCACAGGCTTATCAAACCTAAAGTTCTACTTTGGTCGTGATCAACCAGCCGGACTTGCACAGGAGTTATCCATTCAAGAAACTGGTGCTTATCCTGGTGCAACCGATATTAAAGAGATCCTACGCCAAAGCGCTTTGATTTATGAAGAACCAAAAGGCTCAGTGAACGGGATTCTATATTCACTGTTCCCTAATCTTATTTTTTCGCCATTATTCATCCGTAACGCTGCAGAAGCTCAATTTCAAAATGCGATTGTTTTTCTGATTACCTTAGTGAGTGCTCTAATCGCGTATGTGGGTGCATCACCCAATACAGGTGCTTGGCTTGGGATTGTTTACAACGCCATTATTTTGATTGTTTTATTGCGTCCTATGGCTAATCCGAACTCAGGTGCACAAGAAATTGGTTTATCTAAAGTCATTGGTTTGGTTTTAGTCGCCATTCTTGGACCTGTATTGGTTCCTATCCTTACCCAACATGCAGTTGCACCTATTTGGTTGCCAAGCATGGATAAAGCAATTTTTACGTTAATTGCAGCGCTGATTGCGATAGCGATATTCTTCTTGGCCGTGATTGCTCAAATGGTAAAACAGCCACCACAAGCCAGTGCTGGAGTCGTTCAGGATAGTTTGAGTATGAATTGCCAACCAATGCAATTGTTTGATGAACTTGAACGCCATCTACAAAAGAATTGGGAAAGTGCTATTCCTAACAGAATCTATTCACGCCAGTTGCCAGTTATCAACTCTCGCAGTAAAAACGGTGCTTTTGAGGGTGAGATCTTAGAAGAAACTCAACCAGTGCCAATCAATACCCTTCGTGATATGACATTGAGCTCATGCTTCAAAGAAGAAAAGTATCGCTGGTTAGCCATCCTCAATAGTTTTGGATTGTTAAGTTTTATTGCTTCAGTCGTATTAATGACTATTTTTGCCAAAGGTCTATATAACGGAAGCTATCTGGATTTTAGCGACTTCACTTATGGTTTCTTTGGTGTATCGATGTGGATCTTAGGGAAGTTTTGTTTTGAGCACGGTAATTACCTATGGAGCCGTTTTGACTTTGTATCAAAACTAATATGGGTTGAGGCTAAAGGTAGCTATCAATTGTCTCAAATGAACTTTGGCCGTTACCTTGACGACAGCGTGAAATCACAAAAAGAAGTCATCAATGTTGAAACCATGACGTTACGTGTCTGGTACGCTGAAATTAGCACAACGACCTTCGGTAAATATCAAAACCGTGCGATCTTGAGCATGACTGCTTGTACTGATGATGCTGTTGTACTGAAAGAGCATTTAGCCGACTTTGCCAAAAGCCAAAGCATTGTGGTTGCCCCAACGTCTGAAGTAGATATTAACCGCATGTCATCTATGAACCAGATGAATAGCGCAATCAATAAAAGCTCACCAAGAACACATGGTACACATCTTGGATTGATGAATAACCCTGAAACACACAGTCAGGATCTATCAGATCAAGTACCAGTGATCATCAAACCGAAAAAGAATATGTTTTGTGTGAAATGTGGTGAACCACTTCAGGACAATATGCTGTTTTGCCCTCAGTGTGGTACCAAAATAGAAAGTTAATCGTTAAAGAAAATAAAGGAATGGATTACGAATGTGGTCCATTTTTTTTGACATCAAAAAAATAATTAGAGTTCTAAAATTAAGAGTTTAATTGAGCGTTGACATATTCTTCGACAGAAAATCCCTTTACGCCAGTTTCTATAAGTGCATGCACAAAGTCTGAGAACGTCACTGGAATGTACCCTACTTTGAATAGTGCCTCATTCAACTCTTTGTACTTCAGAAAAACTTCTTCTTTATGTTTTTTCTTCAGCTTAAACGTGGACGGCAAATCTGCCACTTGCAGATCTTGAATTTTGGTTGGGTTGTTCATAGCGTACCCGGTTGCTTAAAAGTTGCGAATTTAAACTATTGTAATGTGAAAATTAAAAAATGCAGAATAAATCTGCATTTTATTGTTTCATTTTTTTAAGATCTATTTGATAAACAGATGCTTAAATTAGTATTCTCAACCAAAAGCCAATTAATAGCGGATTAACCAAAATCAATCCGTTTCTTATTAGTATGTTTAATGTGTTGCTACTGGCGTACCAAATGCATCAGGATGTTGTGGTTGTTCACCACCACTTTGTTGAGCTTGACCAGGTTGACCAGCTGGAGCAGTTGTCTTACGTGCAGCTAAGTCCTTCATGATGTCTTGACAAGACATGCCCCCTGTTTCGTATAAGTTGTACGCAACAGGATCTTTTTTAGGATCTGGCGGTACACACTCCAATTCAGGTTCACTAGCAGTTGCAGAATCGGCATTCATTTTGTCCAGTTCGGTAGTAATCAATGTCAGATCGATGTCACTTGGCGTAATTGGACGACTGCTGATCTGCAAGCGATAAGTCATAGACGGCGTTAGTAGCGCATATAGTTCGCGGATCTGATTGGCCATAAGCGCAGGATTTTTCATTACGATTTTTTGGCATAAGAAAAGGTGCACGTTGTTCGGGCTACAAACACTTCCTTTACGCTGACTTGTTTGTGGGTTTTGGGCATCCACTTTCAAGGGGTAGACTTCAATGTAAACTTCATACGGCGTATCTGGTTGAAATTGGAAGTTCTGCAAACTAGAAACGACAGTTGAATACGGTTCTGACGTATCTTGTGCATGACAGAATACTTGTGGTGCGTTACAGTCAAAGTTACGACTAATACGGTCGATAATTTTATTGCGCTGAGCAGCCAATTTCATACTTTCTTCTTTTACTCGTCTTGCAACTTCACTCTGCAGTCGAGCTTCAAGTTCAACATCGCTTTGTTGTGGACGTTCAACTTCGATGTTTTGATTGCCAAAAATAACCACAGCAAATAACAAAAAGAAAAGAACACCACCGCCAATCAAGATTAGCTTTTTATGCTTAGCAAAAAAGTTTTCATCAATGTTTACTTTTTTGCCCTTCTTTGCTGTCTTGGCTGGCTGTTCAGGCTCACTTACATGTTCATCATCGGGTTGGATTTTGATCGCTTCTTCAGCTTCCTTCCCGATGTTGTCCATATCATCTGGTTCGTGATTACTCATTTATTCACCTATTCAATTATTTACTTGATTTAGCTTTTCTAGAGGTCGATTTAGACTTGGCTTTCTTTTTGCCACGTTGAACTGGCTCACCGTTGTTGTCGTATCCACTTGCACCACAGCTAAAGCAATCCCATTTATACTTACGTTCACCACGTAAATTAAATGCAGACTGAATCATGGTCTGGCCACACTCAAAACACTTGGATTCGTTGCCAGTGCGAGATTTTGTAAGTTGGGTATCTGGTGATCCATCTGGCAATATGTCGAAATAACGTTTACATGATGCAGCTTCACAACTGTATCGCTCTTCGTAAACACTAGGTTCTTTGCGGTACTTGGTATGTACAAGAGGCTTTTTACAGATACATGGATACTCTGTTTTGGTCACTTGGAATCTTGGCTCGTAGTTAGGACTACCATCAGGGAACACCTCTAATGGACCCGACTTACATTTTTTGCCTTTCAGGTTTGGATTGGATTTTTCACAAGAAAAGAAGTGATACGGCTTACCTGAAGAAGTTGAAATACCTTTTAACTCACGCAACCAACCGCCACACCCTTCAAGCTGACATTTGTATGTATGGTTACGGCGATATTCGTCAAAATCAGGAACCAAGTTACCGCTTTCGTCATTTGTAGAACGGTATGTTTCTTTACAGGTGCCATCTACGAACGCACGTTGAGAGCACTCAAAAAATACAGATTTATCAGTTGTAACCTGAGTCAGTGATTTGCCACATAAACATAAATGAGCAGTTGGCTCACGTACAGTTGGCTTACCCGGTTCATCTTTACCATCAACATTTCTGTTTGGCGCTGAACTTTTGCATGAATTACATGACCAGTAGACCGATGTTGTTTTGTCGCGATTGGTACCGATTTTCGGCAACATGCGTCCGTCATCACAGTTATTACATTTGTAGACAGGGAATGAATCAAGCCAATGTTTTGAGAACTGTCCTAATTCACTTTCAATCCCTAAATGGAACTTTTGGAGTTCTTGTTTATAATCGGCATCACCAGTAGCGATTAGATCCAGTGTTTCTTCAATTTCTTTGGTGTAAAGCGGATCTGCAAAACTAAACTTACCTCTAATGTTTTGAATCAACTTCAATCCATGCGGTGTAACTTCAATTTTCTTTTTAACAAGCTTGATATAGCCGTGCTTGATTAACCGTTCAAAGATTGATTGGTAAGTACTAGGACGACCAATTCCTTTTTTCTCAAGTAATTTGACCAATGATGGTACGGTGTAGCGTGAACGTGGTTTGGTTTTGGTCGCGATAACTTTACCAGCAATAACATTGTGGTTTTGACCGACTTCAATATCTATAGGTAGCGTATGTTCAGGTTCTTTTTCTGAATCTTCTTCACCGTCCACGTATTCAAGTGCATTTTCATCAATACTGTAGGTCTTTAATAAGCCCAACCAGCCATCTTCTTTTAAGATACGGCTAGAAGCTTTGAATTCAGCATCTTTAGTAATGCTTTCACCATCTACATTGAGAGTGACATCTTTATAGACACCTATAACGGATTTAACTTCGTATTCAGCTGGAGCCATTTGCGATGCAACAGTACGCAACCAGATTAGACGGTATAGATCCTTTTGAACTTGGTCCTCACCAGCTTCAAAGGTAAAGAAGTCACTAGGACGAATACATTCATGTGCTTCTTGAGCACCATCGCGAGATTTGGCTTTATTGCCGATAATCGCAATGCCCTCTCTCTCACCAAAAGCTTCTAGAGCTTGCATCCCCTCAGGCGAAATTACAGCAGCATCAGTACGATGGTAAGTGATATAACCACCTTCATATAACTTTTGCGCTGCTTCCATAGTTTGTTTTAGATCCAAACCAAGACGCGCTGCAGCTGCAGCTTGCAGATCAACAGTAATAAACGGCGCTGGAGCACTACGGAAAGATGGCTTAGTTTCAACACTGGTAATGGTTAATTCTTTTTTATCAATTACGTTTTGTAGACGGGTAATTGAAGCTTTATCTAACCACTGGTTATTGTGCACATCCTTCATTTCAGGATTAAGCCACTTAGAAAAATCCCATTTCGCAGCCCAACCTTGTTTTAGAGTTACTTCAAGATTGTAATGTTCATGTGATTTGAAGTTTTTCAGTAGATCTTCTAAATCACCAAGCACAACGAGTACGGCAGATTGAACACGGCCAACAGGAAATTTGCCTTTTAAAATATTTGAAATTGGCTCATACAAGTAAAAACCAATCATACGGTCAAGGAAACGGCGTGTTTCTTGAGATGCCACCATACCTTGATCCAGCTCTTCACCATTTTGAAGTGCATTAGCGATCGTACTTTTATCAATAGCGTTATATTTGACGCGAATATACTGATCGTCAGATAAGTTCAGGATACGTTTTAAGTGATATGCAATGGCTTCACCTTCACGGTCCAAGTCAGTTGCGAGGAAAACCGTATCTGCATTTTTAGCAGCCTGTCTTAATTCTTGAACAACGCGTGTTTTATTTTGAGATATTTCGTATTTAGGAACAAAGGCTGGATATGAAAAACCGATCTCATGATTAGGTAAATCACATACATGGCCAACTGAAGCGCGTACAACGAATTCGTGCGGATACAGGTCATCCAAGATATGTTGAATTTTTTCGACCTTTCCGGGTGACTCTACTATGAACAAACTACTCATTAAAATTCATCCAATTTTTAACTTTCTTTAGTAATAATTACTGAAGTTAATCTAGTAATGGTTTTAGTATATACAATTTTAAAATGTTTAAATAGGTTTAATGGTTGATAAACAAACACTTTTAAGGGCTTATTTCTTAATCTTTAGTTGGATGAACATTTCAAGTGGTTAAATTACTTCCTGTTTTCAATATTCTACGCGCAAAAAGACAACAATATTTATCTAAAATTATGGGAAAAAACGGCTTAATTGTTTGAAAATGCAATGTTTAACCATCACAAATTAAAATTCCAAAAATATTATTTAACGAATTAATGTTGTACTATAAAGGTATCGTTTGTTTTAAGCTAAAACCATGATTAAAAAACTTATAGTTTTAAGCACCTCATTGTTAATCATCGGGTGTTCGTCTACGCCACAAGAAAAACGCTTAGATCAATATCTTGAAGATACGAAAACCGATGCAAAGGAACGTAGTATTGACTGGTATTACAAACATGATTACGAGCGTAGTAATGTTTTAAATATTTGTTATTCCATTTATATAGATTCTGCTAAGAAAGCTGGTTATTACAGCGATGATGTTAGTGATGGCCGAGAAAAGTATTTAGACGATAGCGTACAAAAAGAATTGTACGCCTCAAATGACGAATGCAATAAGGCATATAAGGCTCAGGATATTCTAGATAACTTTGTTGCAAGCAATAGCCTTCCACAAGAGTCTTATGAAGACAAGTTAGATCCACAACAAGAACCAAGTTCAACACCAGAAGTATCACCTGAAGTACCAGAAGTATCACCTGAAGCACCAGCAAATGAACCAGTCGCCACAAAACCATCAACACTAGAGGAATTAACCAATGCGAATCCGCAATAATGCGCTCATATGCCCAGGCCAATATTTTTGATTCGATCTGCATTCTTTTTGCCCTAGCCATTTTACCTATGGTAATTATTAGTATTGGCATACAGCTCAAAGAGAATTACGAGCGTAAGAAGCTCACTCAAAGCTATATGGATCAGCACTAAACAAATCCAATAGGCAATAAAAAAGCAGCGAAATCGCTGCTTTTTTATTTCTAATGAATTTTACGAATAGGCTGATTATAGGGAGAATCTTATACTGACCGATGCACATGCATTGAATTGGTATTGTTCATTAAAGGTGAATTACTAGCCACTGAATGAGTCGTTGATGCTTTATGTGTGCGGTAGTTATTCAAAAACTGATCCACTACTGGCACATTGTTAGGCAATATTCCGATTTCGCGGTTAGTAATTTTAATCGTTTCTATTTGGTCTACATGGCTCATAACTAAGTCCACTACAATGATTAAAACTATGTGCGTAATTATAGCTTAAAATTGAAGAAATTCCATTTTGGGATTTAATATTTGGTTTTTTTATGCACAGGTTTTTGTGGATAGTAGTGGGTATAAATGGCTAAGTTGCTGATTATTTATGCTTTTAACATTGATTAAATATTAACCAAAATAACGAAAAATATGGAGAAATATAGCAGAAGCTATAGAAGAAAAAAGAGGAAATGTCAAAAAAAGGGCAAAAAAAAACTATTAGAACAATCTCAGTCTAATAGTTTATTAAATAGGGTAATATCCCTTGATTCGTAATATAACCGATCTCTAATAAGTTTTAAAGCTTTTTTAATTATATTCACGTAAATTCCACAAACTGTTATCTCATGCTGAACAAAAGTAATGATTAAGCCCTATACTCAACTCTACCCTGATATATTGCAGATTAGTTAAACTGCTGTTTAGAAATTGCAAACAATAAGATGTTATATTTGAGCGAGGTTGGAATTATGTATGAAATGTGAATGCTTTAAAAACTGATATATATTATCAACTTTTTAGAATTTTACGCCTAATAGAATACATACAACTTGTTAGAATGCCTTATACTAAATCAGCCACCCTCACACACTTTTTATGGATGACCAGTATAGTGAAAGATTCAATCTTTGCTGATGTTATATCAAAGTTGAATGCGGAAGTTTTTACGCAAAAAGCTGGTCGCTTATACCCTCCTGTCAGTCAATTATTGGCACTGGAGAAAAAGTTAGCATTATGTACAGCATCATTGGTTAAAAGCGTAGACATTCCAGACTATAAACAGCTAGAACGCCTGTTTTGGGATAACGTAAATCATACCTATGGCACTGGTTATTTTGCGGAGATTCCTAAGTGGGGTTCCAACATCTTTATCCCATTACAGGTATGGGAAAGTGTGTTACAGCCTTATGCATTGTTCTATAAAAATATGAACCCTGAGTTTAACTTTTATGACTTTGCATTTACGACTGCAGCGTTGAGCGCTTGGCGGTACAGCCAACCCGTGCTAAAGCTTGAAAATGATGTATATCGCACCCTATTGAATGATGAAAACGGTCGCTATGTCGATGGTCATTTGCTGAATTACTACTTTCAGTGGACCAACTTTATTCATACACCAGGTCTAGGACACAACGACAAACCTTTATATGGTTTTTTCGCGCATCAAAACGAAGTTTTGTTTAACGGCAACAACGTTAAAGTATTGATCATTGTGTTTTGCTATGAAGATACTGAAGCCAACATATCTGATGAAGATGCTTTAAGCTTAACCTCTAATTGGGGTGACTATGTGGTTTTAGAGTATCGCACGGATACTATTAAAACTATTAAAGATAGTTTGATTGGTACCAACCTTAAAAGTAGTCCTGAGCTATTAATCTTACTTGGTAAAATGCTTAGCTTATTTAATTTCTCTATTCATCCTAAAACTGACATCTACAATCACCGTGGCTACCTGATGCAACCCACGTATAACGATACGATTGATTCATTTCTCAGTAGTTATAGAAAGCACAAAGGTATGCCAGTACGCCGTGGCGTAGGTAAATCACCCTCTAGCAATCAACGCCGTGAAGTCCTCTATCATGTCCACGCACCAAGCTGTCCACGCCTGTTTGATACTGGTCTGAACACTGGTTTTGTGTCGCGCATGCACAAGAGTAGCCATATCGCTAATGACCATTTTAATACACTACATTGGCTTAAAACTGATACTGGCTTAAAACTAATTTCAGGTAGTTTATATACTCAAGAAACCGAAACTAAACTTATTAAATCAATTCAAAATTACTTTTATGGTAATAATACTTAAAGGTTTTCATTCTTTTTTCCTTAAACCTGTTATATACTTTTAATACCCATTTCAATCAATGAAGTATTATGCGTTTCGAGTTCGATCCATCATTTATATCTCATGTTGCAGTACGATTAGATGGCACTTCCTTAAAATCATTTTTAGACAACCTTGGAAACGTATCTTTTCAAGAAGCTGAAAGTTATTTAAGCAATCTAATTAAAGGGAATTATGAGCAAGACGATTTTACAGTTGGATTGAAAGTTAAACCTAAAAACCACAATCAAACAGAATTATTAGGGCATCTTTATAAAAATAGTGCCTTTCAATCGGTTTCAACTGAAGTATCGGATCTCGACACCCAAAACATGCACAATGACATCGCTCAATTCGTTCAAAGCTATGCCAATGTTGCAGATCTTCAGTACAACAGTTATTTCTTGGACAAGCAGACGTTTAAGCATGAAAAAACGTTAGATAGCTATATCTTCACAGAATTAATGCTGCAGTTCACCAACAATAATACCGTGAAGTTTCGTGTGGACGGCGAATATGTCACAGTGATTAATGCTGAGCTAACCTCTAAATACATCTATTTTAACGACAACAAGAATAAGCGGATCTGTAAGTTTTTAAGTAAAAATATGCATCCAGCTTATTTAGAGTCATTCTTAGAGCAGATGCATATTATTAAAATTGATTCTGAGCAGTACTTTTATAATGCAGTCGTGAATAAAACAATAAGTTATGATGCTGACGTTAACGCCTTTATGGACCAATCCCAGAATTTTTTAAATACCCTTGTGAAAGGTTATAAAAAACTGATCTTAAACAACGTGCGATTTAATCTTTACGAATTCTTAGAAGACGACCTTGAAAGTGTCATCCTAAACCGTATCACTAAGGCATGGCATTACGCTCATGAAATCACGTTGCAAACTAACAACCCATCAAAATATGTCGTTGCTCAACCGCTGGTTATAAAATATTTATAAGTGAGTTTCTTTATTTATGAACCCCCTCATGATCAAGTATGGTATCGATATTGGTACGCTATCTAAAATATTTAGATCGCATCTTGAAAATGAGGGCATTGTATTTGATCGTGAGAGTGACTTTCAGCTTGAACGAAGCTCTAAACGTATTTACCTCAGAACCAATCACCACAATGACGCCACAAAAAATAAGAAAAAAACGGCCTGGTATCTTGTAGATCTAGATAACGCACGTATGTCTTATGGTTGGTTTCATGCTGGCGGTGCAAACTTCACTTACAGCTTGTATGAATACATTCAAGAAATGGATCTGCAACCTGGTGATACCGTATATACCAAGGAACAGCAAGAAGAAGATCTTAAACGCTTCTTAAGCTCATGCAAAAGTGCTGAGAAGAACAAAAAAGACCAAGAGATATTGGCTCAAATCTATATGGGTTTTGAATGGGCCAGAAGCCTACCCTTGTCAAACCGTCCACACAACTACAATGTGAAAAAGCAGATTAGCTTCAGTCATGCTAGATTGTACAATCCAAGCAACTTCACTAAAAATGAGCTGATTGATTATGTCAGCCAGTACTACCCTCAACACAAGAACAACACCATTATTCTGAACCGTATTATTGATCTGCAACCAGATCTAGATCAACAGTCGCTACGCCAGAACAAGCTTTTAGTTGAGGGGCAAAACCTCAAAAATCAAATCATTTTCCTTCAGACCATCGCTGAACACAAAAACAAGCGTGGTGAAGATAAGTTTACATTACGTGGTGTACTTGCAAACGGCGCTTTCAAAATCTTATATAAAGATCCATTGGATGCATGGAACCAAGATCGGATAATCTTTTGTGAGGGCTACGCCACTGGTGAAGCAATTGCAGAATCAATTCAATACTCTATTCCAGTCATTGTCGTGTACGTGGCTGGCAACATCATGAATGTAGTACGTGATTTCCGTGCCGAATTCCCGTTTTCACGCTTCTATATCTTCAATGATAATGACCATAAAACAGCATTAGAAAGCAAAATAAAGCGCAATCCCGGTATCTATTACGCAACAGAAGCATGCCGAGCTGTAAACGCAGCCATGATTGGACCTGAATTTACTGAAGAACAGTTAGATCTAAGTGACTGGAACGATTTTAAATGTTTATACGGCGTTGATTACACGCGTGATGTTATACGTCATAAAATGCAAAATGCCGTGTGGACGACTGCAATTCAAAGCACGGTTAACCCGAACTACTCTATCAGTGCCCTATTCTTTGGCATCAAACAACAGTTGGATGATATAGGCCTCTATCCTGATAGCATGACCAAAAAGAATTGGTTTAGCTTGGTTTTACGCGCATATGCCTTACTGACTCAACAGGGATTTAGTCAGATCCACCCGATTGAGCTGGTCAAAGAACAATTTATTGAAATTCTTGGACAGATCAGCAAACAACCCCGTAAAGTCACTGGAGCTGAAGAACCAGAACTCCTTCAGGCCTACACAAAACTTGTAGAAATGATCGCACGTAATGATTCAACAACAGCACTGAATCAACAGATTATCACCGTGATTAACTTATACAAAAATGCAGATTATCCAATTGAAACATTAAAGGTTTGGCTCAAAGATATTTTGAGTAAATCGAACGATCCTGAATGGTCCGAAAACTTCATTAATAATATTTTTATTTCGATAATTTGAATGTCAAACATAGACCCCCAAAGGTAGCAAACTTTTGGGGTTTATTTTTCTCTAAACTTTCATTGAACTAGGTTTATCGATCTACTTAAGACAAATGTTTCCTGATCTAGTTCGGTTTAGTGTCTTACAACTAGGTTTATCGACCTATTTAAAACTAATTTGTCCTGAACCAGTTCGGTTTTGTGTCTTATGGATTGGGTTTCCATAAACTTTAACGTTGCCTGAGCCTGAAAGCAGTACTTGAGCTGAATTGATAGCTGTACAAAAGATATTGCCTGAACCAGATAGCGCCACTTCTAAATTGGTGCTTTTCAGTGGTAACGCATCAAAATTGCCTGATCCTTTCAAAGATAAGACACAGTGTTCAATGGTACCGTCTAAATCCATATTTCCAGATCCACTAATACTTGCGGTAAATTTATCTTCATTTAGATTTAAGATCTGGATATTGCCTGAACCTTTTAAATCAATAGCTTTTAAAGTTGGGTAAGTGATCGATACTTCTAACGGTGAACGAGTACTAAAACTCACATTGTCCTGAATAGCTAAAACCAATACACCACCCTGAAAAGTAGCACTAATAAGATCCACAATATTATCGTCTGCAGTAATTTCCATTTTAGAATCACTTGAAGCAAAAAACTTCAGACTCATTGGACCTTTCATACAGATTTCGTTAAATGGGCTTACAGGTACTTGCTTAGTCACTCGTTTTCCACTTCCAACGATTTGATGGTTTGAACCTGAACTGTATACATTGGCGTTGCCATTGATTACAACAGAACCCGAAAAAAACTGTTTTGACATATAAACCTCAAATTAATAAAAGTAATTTAACCCTAAATAAGTGGTCACTCATAACCTATTTATTGTCTGTAAATTCTCTGTACACGACAAAAATAGATAACTCATTGAAATAATGTCACAATAATTGTTTTCTAACGACGAATACTATGACACATCTCAATGAGTTATATCTTATCTTAAACAAATCTCTAAAATGGAACAAGTCACATTTAAAGTGCTTTGCGCTCATCATGCTTGTGATCATTTTAAAGCAAACATGTAATCTTTCTTCTGCATCTAAAGCCTTGCCCATCAAGTGCTTACCACAATCATTTTATCGACGTATGCAGCGCTTCTTTGCAGGTCAGTATTTTGATTATCGTCAAATTTCTCAGTTGATTTTCAATATGTTTTCATTCGACAAAGTGCAACTGACTCTAGATAGAACCAATTGGAAATGGGGAAAACGAAATATTAATATCCTGATGCTTGCGATCGTTTATCGTGGAATAGCGATACCTATCGTTTGGACATTGCTTAATAAACGTGGAAATTCAGATACGAAAGAGCGTATTGCTTTGATTCAACGCTTTATATCCATTTTTGGTAAAGACCGTATTGTGAATGTGTTCGCAGACAGAGAGTTTATCGGTGAGCAGTGGTTTACATGGTTAATTGAACAAGACATCAACTTCTGCATTCGTGTTAAAAAAACTTTATTGTCACCAATCATTTAGGAAAGAATCATAAAATCAGTGATTTATTTCGCCATCTTCAAGTTGGTCAAATTGAATGTCGTAAACGACGGATTTTGGTTGGTCGGGTGAAACTATATATAAGTGCACTACAGTTAGAAAATGGAGAGCTTTTACTCGTCGTTTCTCCTCAGTTTAATGCCAATGCTATTCAGGATTATGCATTACGCTGGGAAATTGAAACCTTATTCAGTTGTCTCAAAGGACGCGGCTTTAATCTTGAAAATACGCGCTTGACAGACCCTAGACGAGTGAAAAAATTGATTGCGGTTTTAGCTATAAGCTTCTGTTGGTGCTACTTAACGGGTGAATGGCAACATGATCAAAAAAAAGCGATAAAAATAAAGAAGCATGGACGACTCTCAATGAGTTTATTTCGCTATGGTTTAGACTATGTTCAAATGGCGATTCAGCGTTTAATTGGTTTTGGGAAAAAAGAAGAGTTTAAGGAAATTCTGGCAATTTTAAGAAGGCAGATGCCTGATAGGATAAGAGTTCTGTGAAATTTGTCGTGTACAGAGCTGTAAATTATAACATTGAGGGCTTAAATCTTTTTTATTAAAATAATAAATTAAAACTTTTAATTTTTCTTTAAACCTTTATTAGACATAGCTTATATTAAAGATTAAACAGAAATGTTTTTAGAATCGGTATATACTAAAAGTATAAATTTTCTTAAGCATATGATTAATAGTCCTATGCAACCTGGGTAGCACATTGCACCTAAATATATATTAGAAATTGGAATTGTTATGGCTGAGAAAGTACCGAGCGCCCGACATAATTGTGATTTAAATACGATGTTTCAGTTTTTCCAAGAAGAACTGGAGCGAAACTACGGATTCGTATTCAAGTCATCTGGTAAATATCAATTCGTGACCGTATTTGATGAAAAAGTGCCTTGCCTCACCGAATCAGATAACCCTAGTAAATCAAGTAGCAACAATGTCAAACCACGAGGGATGTATTGGATCTATCCAAACATGAACCGTGATACTGGTGAATACTGGCCAGTACTCAAAGGACACCGCTTTGGTGTAACTGACATTGAAATCTCAATTGCTTTTGCTGACCACTATAAGAACGTAATCAAGCCTCAACGAGATTCAAACCCTAACTACAAACCACCAAGCAAAGAAGATGTTGATCGCCGTGTACGTGAGTTTGAAGAAGCTCAAAAGAAGCATCTACTTCAACAAGAAAAAGAGCTCTTAGCTGCACAAATCGCTATCCGTATTGAGTGGCAACGTGCTGGTAAAATTATTGACGATTCATTTTTTAATAATAAAACTGGAAGCCTTCAGACCTTTAAACGCGACATTCGACAAATGCCGTATATGGTTGAAAAGAACCTAGAGCCATACGGCGCTAAAATCATGCGTAAAGATAACTTTACCCGTGATGAAGCCATTGAAGCAGTAAAGCGTGAACTTCCTGAATCAGCTACCAATCAACAGCTTCTCGTTGAAACAGTAGAGAATGTATTAGCGTATCAAAAGCATTTCATCAACTTTGAACCTGAGCTTGAGGGCGAAAAGAAAAAAGGCTTTGATTTACGTAAAAGCAGAGCTGTCATTCTTGCACCGTTAATTGACACCAATAACAAAGTCGTCAATTTACAGCGTATCACCCACCATCGCCAAAAAAAGCGCAACAAAGAAACCAACAAGCTTGAAGAAGTACTGCATAAGGGTAAGTACTTTTTTGATAAAGCCAAAACGAAAGATGCATTCTTGCCTGTTAGCAAAAATCCTGATGTTGGCTATGAAGTCTTTAACCCGAATGCAAAGAACTATTTGATCAAGGAGGGTTGGGCAACAGCGATCAGCGCACGTAAGGCGTTGGATGCTGGTTTAGAGCTTGGTTTATTGGGTGAGGGTTTTACTGCAGAAAACACACAAGTTTTAGCGTCATACAGTAAATCCAATATCTCATGTGTTGCTGAGCTTATCCGCAGTATCAATCCTGAAGCCAATATATTTGTTGGTTATGATAACGATGCTGGCCAAACGCTTGAGTCTGGTTTGAATCCTGGCTTACAAGAAGCTTGTCACAACTTTTCATTAAGTGGTGTGTTAGGTGATGTGAGCAAACATGAAAATACACGTATCACCCTACCCCCGGTTTTCCAAAATAAATTATCTGTTTCTGATTGGGATGATGCTCGTCAATATTTAGGTGTTGAACGTTTAGCTGCAGAGTTGGCAAAAGAACTGAATAACGCCGTCAAACGTATAGACAACAAGATCCCTGAAGTTGCGTATGCAATTAACCGCTACAACCGTCAACGCGAAGCTTATGCAACCAAGTTCCCTAATAAAGAATACCAACCGAATTACGGCATTGTGATTGCACAATCAGATGAAAAATATCTGGAATTGCAGAACATCCGTGCTAAAAACCAAGCAAATATTGAAAATTACAACGCAAATATTGAAAAGCGTAAACAAGATCTATCAAAAGCTAACTATGATGGACCAGCTGGTACAGGTAGCACGAAATCCTATGCAAAACCAAAGTACCAACCGCCGTCATTTGATAAAGCATTTGATGATAAACCAACTCCAACCGCTACGGCACCCGTATCTACGCCCGTCATGACTCTTGAGGGCATTAAGTCTTATATGGAGATCCTTTCTGAAATTGATGTCACCAAAGTTCAAAATGATGTTTTGAAAGTTGTCGCTACTGCAGATGGCCATCAAAAGATTAAAGCCGGTGATATTGAATTCGAGAAAATGGGTGCCAAAGAACCAACCAGTAGCACAAACCCAAGTATGGATAGCATGCAAAATACCAAAGTACATATTGATGTATCCAAGGACATCAACAAAGATACAGTTAAATTGCAGAGTGTGGATCGTTCGACCATTCCCGAACAAAATCTTCAGCAAGGTATCGATCATCAAAGCTACGCTAAGTCAGCTATCTTTACCGCTTTTTGGCTTCATTCAGCAGAAATGTATAAAGCTAGAAAGTTAATTCATGAAGCTGGTATTAGTAATGCCGATGTTGAGGGTTCAATTGCTGTCGCTGAAGATAAGCTCAATAAAGCTCAGGAAGAAGTTTCTAAGAAGCGGTCGTATCCTGAACTTTTTGTGATTAGTGCGTCTGATAGCGAATACCGTGCGTCAATCATGAAAGTTTTATCTGATTTAGAGGCTGCACATCCAGAGTGGCAGAATCTCAAAACATTTAGAGAAAATCTTACTGATAGGACCATTGCATTTGATCAATTGAATCTGGATACATTGAAGATCAAAAACAAAGTAGTGCATTTGATTGTCAGTAATGTGACCAATGATCAAAACTATCTAAAGGTTCAAGAAAGCCTCACCACCCTTTTAGATACATCGAACAGCTTGTCTTTGGACCGTCAACAAAAGTTCAATCTTGTGAACGGTCTAAGTAAAACATTAAACAACATGGCCAAACTGTTAGATGAACCACCAGTCTTCCAAAGACTGAACGATTTCTTTACTCGTTTTGAAAAGCGTGTAGATGATCTCGTTCTAGGTGATGGTCTAAAGCTGTATGGTATAGAACCGCAAAATTTAAACAAAACTAACGAACGTGGACAGTCGTTCGATATGTAAAAGCAGATATGAAAAAGCCCCGAATATCGGGGCTTTTTTAGTGGGTATATATCTATTTTGCTAAAGCATGGTTAATTTGATCTTCCAAACTACGTCCGTTTTTATCTAGTTTTGTCGCCATAAGAAAAATACGCTTACCCTGGCTATCTTTAGCCCACTGTCTACCAATAGCATCTTTAACTCTCGCATCATCGGCACTATCTAAGTGACTACCTTTATACTCAAGAACGAATATAGATCCATCATCCAACTCAGCAACAAAGTCTGGATAAAAATAGTCCTTACCAGTAGGCAACCAAAATGATGTTTGTGGCTGTTTCGGTATATTTCGGACCCAATATTTTACTCGAGAGTGCCATTCAAGTAGTTGAGCACATCGAAACTCTTCCGAAAGGCTACCACCTTCAGTTTTTTCTCTTAGGTCGTCAATTTGAGCATAGAAGTGTTTTTCAAACTTGCATCCACCACGATAAGGTTTCTTTACAGGATACTTGCCTGGTTCAAACTTAAATGTATTTTCAGGTTGAGGCTGATTGGCCACTTGGAATTGACTAAACAAATCGCCTTGGAAAGCCTGTTGACGCGCCAACTCAAATAACCGATCCAATTCTTTTGTGATGGCTAGGGATAGTTGGAACTGAGCACGATGTAATTGTGTAAGAGTAAAGTTTTTTACGTGAAGCAAATAACTTAACAGTTTTGTTAAATATGCTCTTAGCTGAACTTGCGTTACCCCTTGTCTACTTACTTTGCGATCAAGCCAATTAATAAGATCGGTTTCAGTAACCAGAGTCGGCATATTAGAAAATTGAGCTTGTTGATTCTGAAGTAACGCATAATTGAGTTTTTGTTCATCTATATTAAGATCAATCTCAAAACTATTGACGGTTTCTTTGATAGAAAAACCTTCAAGTTGTATAGGGAAATCTAATAGATTCCATTCTATAGAGTCTTCTATTGTTTCCTTATCTGCAATTTGCCACATACCATCCACGAACAAACCTAGTTGTGGAATTGATGCGAAAGAAGCATTCCAGTTTTCAGGTGCTTGATATGCCTGGCGTTCAGCACGAGCTTCATTAAAGACTTCCTGAACCTTTTCAAGTTGTTTAGGCGGAGTCTGATCAATTACGGCCTTTTCAATCTTATCAAAAGTTTCATTAGTCGTACCTTTATTGATAATCAAAGAGGTACCTTGGCTATTTTCTCTTGTCTGAATTGCTTGCTTAAGTTCTTCGGATAGGGTTTCTGGCTTTACTTCAAACGGGACAGAGATCATAGTTTCAGGGATCTTTTGTTTCGTTGCTGTACCATCGCCTCCAAGCCCAAGATTGTACTGAGGTTTAGCGACAATTGTTGCATCAGCCTCCCACTTCTCAAACCCCATATTTTGAATCATGCGATCTTTAAGTAACATCGTAGCTTGTGCAATAGAACTCGAAATGACATGAGCATACGCTTTATTTAACTCGTCATTTTGACGCAGTTTAGCGTATGGCATCCGTAAAACACGGCCTAATAATTGCTCAACATCAGTTGCAGAATTTATGTTTTGCAAACTTGCTAACACGTATGCAAAAGAACAATCCCAACCTTCCTTTAATGCCTCTACAGTGATTACAATCTTGACTTTGCTTTTAGGGCTAAATAGATTTTCATCTTCAAGCTCTTTGGTACCACCAGTAGAAATAGCAATCCAGTCGTTAGTAATATTTTCATATTCACTTAATAAATGTTCTTTAACAACATTTACATTAGCATCACCATTTTTATCCTGAGATTGTATTAGCAATATTGGTCGGATATATTCCCTTTCATTTTGTGCCAGTACTTCTAGTTTCTGGCGTTGTATTAGCGCATCGCGAATACAATCTTGCCAACTACCAGTATGTTCAGTCAGAACTACAGGAAGTTTAATCATCTCTTCTGATTTTAATTCTGCTGCCGATACTGAATAAAGCACATTATTGTCTTTTGGAGTAGCTGTAAGCTCAATCAAACAACTTGGATTCAACGTTTTTAATGTAGTAAAAAACGTTTTACCACCCCGGTTCTTATGAGCTTCATCGACAATGATGATCGGTCTATGTAAATGAAAAAAGTTAACCAAGGAATGCTTTACACGGCCTATATCACGTTGCGTTAGAAATGTTTGATATTTCAAAGTATCTTCTGATACTCGATCCATGCCTTCAGTTTGGAAGTCAGTAAGGCTCGTAAAATGTTCACTTAATGATTCATCAAATGCATAAGCATTGCGTTGATAAGTCTTTTCCTTGTCGATATTGAACGCTTGAATCGTTGTCACAATCACAATGCATGATTGATTCACATCATGCTTGTTCAAAGTTTGTAGACTTTCAATGTCACATACTTTGATGCGATCGCCGTAATACCCTTGTAATGCTTTTCTATATGGATGTGTAGCATCAGATAACGCCAAAAGTGTTTGTTGGCGAATCATATCTGTTGGTACAAGCCATAGTACAATTGGAGAATCTGTATTTACGTAGTTACGCGCAGCAATCGCAATACTATGTGAAGCAAGTACGGTTTTACCCCCTCCAGTTGGTACGCGTAGACATACACTAGGAATTCCATCTAAGCGATCATTATATTTAATGTCTTCACCGACACACTTATTAAAAGCTTTTTCAGCACCTAATGAGGCAGCTAAAGTTAGGTAGTTCTCTAAAGATTGTAAAGACTGGCTTTGATAGTTTTTTAATTGAAAAGTCATGAGGAACCTTACGTATTAATTGCCATATAACGAATATGGAATCTGTTTAAACTCAATATTTAATTCATCTAATTTGGTTTTACCTAGTCGTGATGCTTCACCAATAATCACACGCTTACCTTCACTGGTATGGCAATCATTGAGGAAGTTTAATATAGAATGTGTGAGTACATTCCCACTATTAGGCCGTCTATCACCTAAAATGCCGTTATATAGTAAGAAATAAGATACGCCGTCATGAACACCTAAGAATGGACTCTCAAGGCTTACAGCACTATTGAATGCTGATTTAGTTTCGAGCCACCAAATATAACTAGCTAGGTCCATAAACTTAACATCAGAATTTAAAAATCCCTGATCATCAAAAACGGCGTTGCCTAGTTTATAAAAACTAAAACCTCCACCACCTTGCCACTCCACGGATTTAGATATGCCACCTTGCTCACCTTCAATGACTTTTTCTAAACGCGGGATAACGTGAGTTTGAGCATGATCACCCATTTCGATACCAATGTAGTGTCTTTCCATTTTGTGAGCTACAGCGGCGGTAGTCGCTGAACCTAAAAATGAATCAAGAACCATATCCCCTTTATTTGTCGCAATATAGAGTATTTTTTCCATCAATCTTTCAGGTTTTGGGCTAGAGAATGTTTCATCTTTTCCATACAAAAGTTGACTTTCTTTTTTTGCCTCATCGGTATGTCCATGATCTTCATGGTTCCACCAAGTCCAAGGCACTACACCTTTAACTTCAGATAAGTATCTAATAATATTAGGTTGTGAATCACCATTTTTACCAAAATATATTCGCCCTTCTTCTAACAATCTATCATATGTTGCTCTTGAAACACCCCAACACCTTCCCTCTGGAGGTCTGAAAGATTTACCTGATGGGCTCACAATTTCATAAAATTGCTCTGGTGTAGCATGTCCAGCTTGCGCTGTCATAGGAATACCACGCCATCTGCCTTTAGGATCATTATTTGGGTTTTTATATACTTTTGCTTGCGTTTCATTCATAGGAACTAGATTACGAACTTTTTTAAACTCCATTGAGTTTTTAGCATATACAAGCAAGTGGTCGTGAGCATCTCCAATAGCTTCACGGTTTTCTCTCGAATATCTTTTTTGCCATACGATGTTTGCTACAAAGTTTTTTCTTCCAAAGATTTCGTCACACATGACCTTTAAATAATGTGATTCGTTATCATCAAGAGTAATCCAAATAGAACCATCTTCAGTTAAAAGCTCCTTTAGTAATTGCAAACGTGGATACATCATTGTAAGCCATTGAGCGTGTTCTAATTTATCATCATAGTGCTCAAAAGCTGATTGACTGTTATACGGTGGATCAATAAAAACACATTTAACCTTACCGCCATATAAAGGTAGTAAAGATTTTAAGATTTGTAGATTATCACCCTGAATAATAAGGTTTTCTTTGGCTGTATCGGTATCACCAAATGATTTCTGGAATTTTAAAAGATGGAATGGAACTTGGCTTGCTGTTTCTTCGGCTTGGTTACGATTAACCCAATCGAGTAAAGGCATAAAAATCACAATTATAGGTTTAAATTAATAACCTATTATCAACTATTTATTTATTTTATATCTATAAGAATGATGAAAATATTTAATTTAACCCATTAAAAAACCACTAAATAGCTTAGTGGCTTGTTCTGTTTTGGTGATTAATTGGATTCCGTGGATATGACAATAGATGTCATATAAAACCTTCTTTGAACTGTCGCCCTTCCAGCGACTCTAAGTGCATTTCAAGGAAATCTATTGCCACTTCTGAGTAATTTGCGTTGGCTGAACAATTCACCAACTTTTCATCACAAAGACATTTTCCCAAATTTGCCAACTGAGTAACCAACTCATTTCGTACAGAAGCCAAGCTGAGAGCTTCAATCTGAGCTTGCAGTTCTTCACTGAAAAACTGCAGTTCCATACGATTACCACATTGTTGTTGCAGTACATATTTATTTAATACCGCTACGGCTTTAGCGGTATTTAATTCACCGTTCATCAATATTACTTATTGTGACGGTACTGGCTTGGATAAACAGGGTTTGGATCAGCCCATAAACCAAGGCGTTGAGAACGTGCGTTGCTTTCAGCACTCAAAATAATTTTATCTTTGAGATATTCACGATAAGCCCATGCATAGCCATCTTTAACTTGCTTATAGTTAACACTATTCACGATGTTTAAGTTAGGCACTTGGTTTGTACGCATCTGAAAAATGGTACCAAGAGTACGACCGTAGCGGTCCTTACTATTTTCTTGCACATACACAATCGTTTCATGCAAGAAACTGATGTTCTGACGCGATTTCTGACCAAAAGCTTGACTCTTTTCTGGTGCATCAATCTGGTTGAAGCGAACACGGATCTGCTCATTGTTGTTGTTTAAAACGGTGATAGTGTCGCCGTCAGAAATACGTACAACTTTGCCAACAAAATCGGCTTGAGCTGCAGTAGCAACAACAGACATGGATAAGGTTAAAGCTAAACTTTTTAAAGTTGTATTAAGGTTCATTTTGAATCCTTAGTGGGTAAAGAATAGGTAAATTATATCGCATTACATAACTGGAATTTTTTTCTTAAAAAATATATTTAGCTGATTAGTTAGGATTTATCCCCTTTCTCTCAAGCCAGTTTTTCCATTGAAGTGCATACGCAACTAAACCAGGTTGTTTCGCCGTGCCATTGCGATATATCGCATTAAAAGATGGCGTCCATGAATGGTAAGCAGCTGCTCTAACCCAAAAATCGGTTGACGGTTTTGTGGCTAATCGATTTCGCAAGATCTTGGCTGCAAGTCGCGCATTCAGACATCCATCAGTACGCACATAATGGCTGTTATAACTTTCAAACATACCGCCACGTTTAAAGTGTATGGTATTGATTTGGAATTGCCCCATATCCAATGAAAGGTTTTTGTTTTGCACTGTTTGTCCATTGGTACCACGCTCTTTGCTATGTATACCCAATAAAACATACAGCGGAACACCTTCTGACCGCGCAGCATGAATAACACAACTCAAAGTAGCGACTCTACCCGGTACGGTTTGATCGTAAGATGCACTCGCTTGATTGTATTGCGTAGTTGGATAGGTATAAGTAACAGGACGGATATTCTGGCGAACGGGTTGTTGTTGTGGTGCTGGTGCTTGCTGGCCACTAGGTTGTGGTCCATTTTGTGCAACTGCCGTGCGCTCAGTGCTAGTCGAAGTTTCTTCAGTTTTTTTCGGTGTGTACTTCACGCCCAAGTAACGACTCGTAAAGCCTCTTTGCTTTGCTGGCGCCGTTTCTTGCTGAGTGTTGGTCATGACCTGAAATGGTCGATATGGTGTACTTGATCCATTAGAATTGACATGGTTTGCATATGAACCTAGAGCCTCAGAACTTTGAGGCAATTGAGCATAAGCAACGCTTGATCCTAATAGAGTCGCAAATAGCGTTGGTTTTAACAGCATATTAATCAGCACCTTTATCGTTGTTGTTGAAATTGTCGATTAGGTGCTGTTTACGGTCAGCTAACTTATTCAGTGTTTCAACTGGCAATGGGTTTTTGCCGTCATACCACGATAAGCTATATTTTTTTGGCGCATAGCGGAACCATGCCAAGAATGGCGAATTCGGTAAGAATAAAAGACCAGTACGGACTTGCCATGCACGATAAGCTGAATTGATGCTAACCATGTATAGATAAAACACCAATAATACACCTGGTACAACAAGCATTGGATATAGCGCTTTAAAGAACATATAAACTACGTACAAGCCTGTAAACATAGATAATGCTAAATACAAATAAGAAGAAAACTGATGGTTTTTAATAAGCTTGTCTATTTCATCATTACTCATTGAAGCTAAACGTTCTTGCCCTCTTGGGTAGTGAGTATTAGCAATGAGTTTTTTCAGTTGTTTAAAATTGTTAGGTGCGACAATTTCATATTCACATAAAGGGTGTGCACATACCCAATTCACGTTGCCTTTATAAGAACGTGGAATCCTGTTGTCATGCATTAAAATCGATTTACCGCATTCGGGGCATGTTGGCGACAGCATTGATCTAATATTAGATAAATGCGGTAAAAACCCTTTTCTAGCTGAACTCCAGTGGCTTTTACGCCCGAAATCAAAAAAGACTCGCTTTAAAATACCTGATTTACGGGGTTGATTAGCTTCAATTGCCTGTTTAATGGCAGCTTCATCTAAAACCTCATTGGTAATATTTACCTTTTGTGTAGCACTATCAGAACTATTTTTATCTGAAGACATACTTTTACCTACGGACTTTTATTATGTAGAATACGTTATTATATTAAAGGATTTTCAACGTGTCTAAAACCCTTTTTAACTTCGCAACGGTTATTTTAATTTCCACCCTTTTAAGTGCCTGTAATAACTCTAATACTCCAAATGAACAAGATCCATTAAAAGGTCAAGAAAAGAAGTTTTTAGACGAATCCGCAACGAGTGAATCAAAAGAACTTGTGTTTTATGACTTGGTAGATCCTAAGAAAAAAGACCAACCTATAAAGGCTGAAGAAGCAAGTGCTTCCGAGCCTGAAGCCCAAGAACAACAACCTGAAAAGGCCTTATCTCCTGAGATTCTTGAAGCGATTCGTGAAAATACAGAACGACAAGAAAAAAAGGAAAATGCACTCAGAACAATAGCTGAAGCTAAGCGTATTGAAGAATTATTAGTAGGTAAAGATCGCAGTAGTGATGATGGTTATACCTATAACAGTGATGAATAATTGATATATCAATGGTTTTAACCAATACAAACTTATTATTTTAAGTTAAAATGATTTTAAATTTTTTGGTATATACGGTTATGTTTAACAGTGCTTTTAAGAAACATAAAATAAAAATATGTTTTGGCTTGCCAATCATAATTGTGGTTTCGATCTTAATATTCAAAATCTACTCCTACCCCTTTAAGCCAAGACTCTTAAGCCCCGATTGGATTGAAAGTCGCTACAATGGTTGGGAAGTTGAACATCATGACTTATGGATTGCTACAATTGTGGATGTTGTTGGTCCAAAAACAGTAAAAATTAGAAATCAAAATGGAGAAGAAAAAATTATGGATCTTCTCTATATAAATGCTTTGCAATCTTCGGAAAAAATGAAAAACCTCTATATCAATAGCTTGTCCGGTTATGTTGGCCAACAGCTATTTGTAAAAGGAGATCCAGACAAAGCGCGGTTTAATGGCGTCTTGATCGATGGTAACGGTGAAAATATCAATCTAAACCTAACTTATGTACCAGGTGCGGTATTGGATATGTCATCAACTGCATACATTCATGACCGAGAAAAGCAATTAGTTCCTTATTTCGCGAATATCAATTCAGAAAATAGAACGTTTTAAGTTATAAATTAAGGGATATTAGAAAGGCCAAGCTATGCCAGCACCATTATGTTTCCTCACACTGGAATTTACCGCCAAAGTCAAGAATCCAGTTGATGTGCCTGACATTATTAAGTCGTCTATTTTGACGCGTATTAAAAAGTGCCGCACATCATCAATAGAACAGGCTCAGTATCTTTATAATGCTGAAGAGAGCTACTGGAAGCCAAAAAAACAAGTCACTGAAGAAGCAACTCAATATCATGGCATCACCAATGAAGATTTATTAACGCAAGACTCAATCAATGGTCTAAAGATTAAAAACTATGTTGTGTATTGGGCAAACGTTTATACATTTAGAATTTTGCAAAAAAGCAAAGTGAAGTTTTTTAATCACCGCTTTATCTTTTTAAACAACTTAATCAACGTGATTGGTGAAGATGGTTCCCTACCCATGACAGAATGGGCACGTTTAGCCAGTGCAGCTTCGGGAAATAATGAATTTCCAGAAGAGATACTGACTAACACTAACAATAAGGTCATCTGTTTGACCGTTATATTTGATTATATTTCTGAAAAATTAACATCACTTTATGGTTTGGATCTTAATAAGCATTACGATCTGGTTGCTGCAGTACAATACAACAGTGCTATCAAAGCTAAGAGTCAAAAATCATTAAAGGTTCATAAGCTTATGCGTGATGATTTTAATGAGTTTAAATTGCTTTTAGACAAAGGCATGGAGATTAAGAGAATTAAAAAGGAATATTTTATAAATAATAACTATCACCCTTAAACCTAAAAGCCACTTTCTTAAAAGTGGCTTTTTTACGTTAAACATAAAATAAACTATCACTAAAACCCTTTTTTAAAATATAATACTTTTAATTTCTATTTTAACTGGTGATACATTGTGAGTTTAATTAAGAAGCAAAAAGACATTCTATCTCACGACCCTCTTGTTTCAATTTTTAGTAACAATGACCTTTTAACAATCTCAGTTGATACGGATTCTGAAGATTTGAATCGTCAACCTAAAAATATAAAAATCCCGAATGCCGATCTTAAAGAGTTAACAATACAAATCAGTGGTTTTGATACTTTAGAAAACAATGATGTTGGTCGTTATTTCACTTGTTCTGGTACCGTAGAGCTCGTTAATACACTAGGTAATGGTGAAGAAAAACGTTTTGTATTAGCAGAGCCAAAAATCAAGGTAAACGTGGCTAAAAAAGGTCATTTACCGCAAACAGAACAAATTAAACAATTGGTTCGTAATGCGTGGATGGATGCATTTAGTGATGGTTGCCAAAACATTAACCAACCTTACCACTATGAAGATGAAACTTGGTTTGAACGCTTCAAAGGTAGCGTTATTGGTAAGTTTGTACTGATCGTACTTGCCACTTTCTTCGCTGCTTTCATTGGTTTGGCTATTTTTGGTTATGTTGCTGGTAAAAAACAACAGGACCCAACATTAGAAATTGCGAATCAAATTGCTCAAGATCCTGAAGCATTAAAGCAATTGCTGAATCAATATGATCAACAAAATAACCAAGCTGGTGCACCTACTCCACAAGCTTCACCAGAACAAGCAGCTGAGCAAGAAAGACAGCAAGAAATTAGCTCATTCGGTTTAGATGCTGGATCTAGCGAATAACGCTGATTAAGCAATAAAAAAGCACCTTAGTCGTAAATACTTTGGTGCTTTTTTTGTGCCTAAATTTATTATGCAAATTTAAAAAGAATCCAAATGATTACGAGATGTACTGGATAGAACCAGTACGCCCACTTCCCCACTGGCGGTAATTCAAAAGGTATATTCATGTGCTGTCCTTTCAGTAGGAATTGTGCACCAATATACGTTGCAATGGCGCTACTGACAGCAAATGAGAATGCCAAAGAATATGTAGTCATATCCGTATAGTAGCCACCAATCAACCAGTTGAAAATGTTGGCCAATGAAGTGAGCAAGACGCTGATCATTAAAAAGTATTTCTTAGAACGAACGTTGGTTGTTTTAAAGAATAAATACAGGAATACAATTAATAAAACGCCCCACACGCTATACATAATAAAATTAGATAGCAATGTGGTCACGACTAACAGAGAGACAAACTGCAGCGTTGCATATTTATGTTTAGATTCCCCCAATACAACAAGCAAAAATCCTAAAAGCAACGTAGGCATGACGTTCAGTGTTGTAAATGGCTCTTGGTTGAATAGTTGATACGGTACTTCTGATAGCACACAAAACAACGCCAAATTTTTAAAATAGTTTTTTAATGTATGGGTTTTCTTTTTAGAAATAGCTTGGTTCAAATTGAATGCAAGCATGATACAAAAAATAGGAAAAGCCCAACGGCCAATCGTCCTCAACAACAGATTATATTGAGGAAATAATATTGATGCGTGGTCAATAACCATGGTCACAATCGCGATCCACTTCAATAGATCCAAGGCTCTATTGCGATCTCGCACGGCGCTTTGGCTAATTACAGCTTCTTGTAGATGAACCATGTGTTATTTTTCGCTAAAGGGTTTGTATAAGCATCACTACGCTGTTTTCGGGTGTTGTTACGATTATCTAAGATCTCAATGCTATTCCAACCTTCGGGATAACCGAGCACCAGGCCTGAGTTATAAAATCTCGTGCGATGACGCTCTTCATCGCCGGCATAAAACAAGTACGCACGAATATCGTTATACGGTCGATGCCCGACCAATACGTTATCTTCATCACGATCAAAGTACTCATAAATTAAATCCGTATATTCACGATTGAAGTATCCACACTTCTCAAACAGATCTGCACTTGAACGAAAAGTAATAGATTCCTTGGCCAGTGTTTTATTTAAAATCATGCGAGTGACATTACGAGCAAACACGGGCAAATTAAAATGCACAGGCAAATGAATTTCATTTATTTCGGACAAATCAATAGGATCACCAAAAGGATTAGAAAGTTCTAATGCTTTTTGATAAAAGTCCATCCATTGTGCAAGATATTCATCAACAAACTTTTTCTCACCATAATAAATTGGTAATCCATCAACCGTTAAAAGGTTTTGTGGAGGAAAAATATTGTTTCTTAAATCTAAGATGCTTTGTTTTAATTTTGCGATTTCGATTGGATCACTAATCATAACAACTCACTCGAATTAGAGTATTAAAATAATTATATAGGGTTTTAAATAATTGGATATAAGTTTTTAGCTCAGTAAATAAGCATTTTTGTTGTGTGGCGAATTAGAATTGATAAAAAATTTAAAAGAATATTTATTCTAGGAATTATTGATACAATGTATCTAATTTCTTACGAATTAGTATATACAATTGGGATTACTATGCTTACCCCTGATCGAATAGACAAACAAGTTAATTTGGCTGGAATTGACAAGTCGTGGACCAATTTATTAAATCACTTGGACATTGATAGTCATCCTGAATACAACATCAATAAAACTCAGCCATGGTACTTGGCTAATTTTGTAGATTACCTACGCCTACTCAACTTTAAGTTTGATGAATTAAATCTAAGAGAGATTCGTGCAGTTGATTATGACTTGGTAGATTGGTCATTTCTTAAATCTAATCGCCTAAATGGTGCTGAGGTGTTTAAGGACCTAACCATTTATCTGCAGAAACCCAATTTTGTTACGCAATATCCTAAATGTGTAGCCATCAATGCTGATGTTCGCGATCGTAAGCTTGCAGAGGTCATTTATGATTACTACAGACGCTTCTTACCGTTTTTCTATTCATTCATTAAATTAATCAGATCAACGCAGCGCTTATCTCTAGAACGTAAATTACCCGTGATTGATAACTTTATGTCTAATTTTGGAGATCTTAGTACTGGTGAGTTTTATTCAAATATTCCATTTGATGATGCAGAGCTCAAAAGGATTTTGAAAAATGGCTTTGAAAAATATAGAGAGCATAAATCAGAACAGCGGTTTAGCCGTGCCATCGCAGAGCTAACATCGATGTTTAAAGCTTTGTCTGAATACTTAAAGATTGTGTCTACGGTTAACTACGTGGATCTAGACCTTATTCACTTCTTACACAATGCATTTTTGGGTAAAAACTTTAATGTTTATTCAGATCTATTCGCTATGGATAAAGAACCTAATTTGTTGGTCAATTTAAGTTGGACATACACAAAAGCATTTCAATATTCATAAATAGCACCATGGTCGTTTATGTGCATCGGCTATATCAAAAGGAAGAAGAATATAACGATCTTTTAACGAAAGGGCCTGGCCATACCGAAGTTTTGTAGCAGAAGGAAGATCTGTACTGGTTTTGCCCGTGGCAAAGCCCAACCAAAAGACGTAATTTCCATCGCACAATAAACCTAAATTATCCTTTTCAAGCGCCACATACTTGATATAAGGATCATCTATTTGTGAGATCGAGGGGATATATTGATAGTCCACCTTTCATACTATATGTTTGCGAACGTGGTGCACGGCGATCGGTTGATCTATGGACCGTGCGTTATCCCATACTACCTGAGCTTGCTCTAAAGTATATACGTGCGCTTGATCAACTAAAACCAGGCCACCCAATATTTGAGCCGACATTATCTCTAAAACAAGCTAGGTAAAGTTCAGTCATAAAGTTTCTCTTAAGCTACTTTCTTATTCAGTATGTGTTCGGCTAAGCGCTTGATACCGCCACCGTCCGTAATTAAATGTTCAAATAATTCGCCATTCGGGTTTTTAACTCCTTCCAACTGGCCTTTTTTGATGCCTAAGACATCAGAAATAATTGGATCTGAACCCGAATCAGCCAACAAGTAATATGCCGAGATCTGTTTGATTTGACCGTCACGGTCTAAGCGACCAATACATTGATCATGAACACCAGGCGACCAATCCAACTCACCAAACACAAATGTTTTGCATTTTGAGTGGTACTGCAAGCCATCAAGCCCGGCAGATGAACGTAATGAACTAATGAAGACTTTGCTTTCATCATTCAAGAATGCTTGTTTAGAACGTTCCTTAGCTGCAGGTCCTTCCGTACCTGTATACATAACAGGATTGAATTCAGCCAAGCGTTCTAACCAAATGTTGTACACATCTCGATGCCAACCATAAAGCATGACTGATTCACCAGACTCAACAAGCATACGCACGAACTCAGCGACATACGGCGCTTTGGCGATACCTGTTGCTTGGCGCATCATAATATTGAATTCTTCTGTCGCACGAAGCTTTTGCCCTTGGAATTCCTGAGTAGAGCTTAAAATTACTTTTGCCAGTTCCATTGCCTTTCCCTTAATTTGATCCAGTACTTTAGGATCGCTTTCGACATATTGAGGGATGATTTGTACTGGCGGTAACTCTCGATTTACATCTGCTCGAGTACGGCGCAACATTAGACCTTCATCACGTAAAAACATCCCAAACGCTTTAGGATCATTAATACGTTTTTCTTGTGAACACCACTCACGAGCGAATTCAGTAGCGGTACCTAAGCTATCTGGACGCAATATTTCAATGATGTTGTAGAATTCATCACCGTAGTTATAAATCGGTGTAGCTGATAGACCGAGGCGTAATTCAGCTTGGTCACTAATGAGTTTAGCAGCGGAATACTTTTGCGATGTATAGCCAGTCCGTAACTCTTGGATCTCGTCAAACACTACGTACTTAATCTTTCCGGCAAGATATTCAGCCCAACCGTTCAACTTTGAATAACTGGTGATAATGACATCGGGTGCTGCTTCACCTTCTTTGTGCAATGGATAAGGCGATGCTTTCTTTAGGATGTGACATTTTAGGTGCGGAGCAAAGCGTTCAATTTCATTCTTAATTTGCATTGGAAGATGTGTCATTGTCACAAAAAGCGCCGGGAGCGATTCAGGTAGAATCATCGGACATATTCCACTCGCTGTTTTGCCAAGGCCCAAATCATCCCCCAAGAGCAAACCTTTAACATTAAGTAGTAGATCTGCAGCTGCTCTTTGATACTCATATGGAGGCACAGCAAGATCAAATGTTTTGATCGGACGTTTATAGTCCATCACATCCAAAATATCTTCTTTTAGCGACACATAAGCCTTAGATTGCGCTTTCATGTATTTAAGATCATCAACACGCATTGGATAACGTTCAATAAACCAAAGTAGGTCGTGACAATTAGACGGCGTATCGCTTAACTCAATAAATTTTGATGCATGTTGGCTGACTTGTGGGAATACACGCTTAAGTCGTGTTTTAACATGTGGTTCACATTCAATGTGCCAGTTTTTTTCTTGACGAGAAATGGTGCCGTAAGATTTAGACATTAGAAGACCCCCACTAAAATACGATGGCGGTAAATAAATTTATTGTTCAGTTGGATTGGAATGTTATTCACCCAATACGGTGTACCAACCACATAGAGCGCTTTTATGCTGTCATGGCTTAAATAACGATTGATCTGACGCAATAATGCGTTACGTGCACCATCTATTTTTAATTCAACACCCACCTTGCCGACATCTAGCTCAACAGTAAAATCAATGATGTCTTTATTTGATAGACGAACCTCACGTTCATACGGAATCTCATTGGCAATAAACATTTGCTCAATCGCGAGTTGTAAGTCTTTTTCGTTATAAAAACGGTATTTGTGTGAAGAAAACAGAATTCCAAGCTCTTCAATCGTTTTCATTCTGCATCCCCTTGGTCAGCTTTAGCAGCCTTTTTGTTTTTCTTCACCTGGCTTTTATCAATGGATTTTGACGGTACCAGTTCAACTTCACATTCAGTACACGACAATCTAAAAGTAGGACTACACGTTGCACCACGGCCACACTCAGGACACGCAAAAGATGCCCTAGTCTGTTTCTTAGGCTTAGGCTCAGGCTCTTCAAAATTGGCTAAACCAAGCTCTTGATAGAGTGTTTCACCGATCATAGTTTCTTTGAGTACAATAAACTCGTTATCATCGCCGTTTGGTTGTTCACCCTTATAAAGTTTAACAATCTTAGGTTCTGGTATTGGTTGGTCGTCATCATCTAGCGGACCTTCATCAAAAGCCGTTGGATAATAACCGCCAAGGTTTGCAGCGGTATTTGATATGTCGATTAGTCCGATCGCTACATCAAAGGGATTCATTGTAGTGGGAGTCGTTTCCTCTTCTTCATCACTTGTTGGGGTGGCATATCCAGTGAGGGTATCTGGTGCTTTTGACGGTTCGGCAACTGGCTTCTCTTTTTTAGGTGATTTCAAAGCTGAATTGATTTCATTGCCAAGTAAGGCAATATGAAATAGCTTTGGAGAAGCAGTCGGAATGGACTCCAACAACTGCACTTGCTCTTGAATCATTTCAAGACTGGAAATCGTTTTGGGTGCGTACTTGTCATACCATTTGATGATACGCCCTTCATCGACAAGCTCATTGCACACTTGAATAAACAAGCCATCAGGTACAACGATTTCGGTCATCTTCTCGCCTGTCGTGCGACCTTCTTTTGTGCCGTCATCAGTCATAATCAAACCGATCTCAAGCATAAATGTCGCAAACTCAGCATTGTGATATGAGCGTTTAGATGGCTCACCAAAAATGCTTTGTTTCATATGACACATCTCATGTGCATAGCATTTAAAAATGTTAAGCAATGGTTGGGTGCCAAAGTAATCAGGGTTAAGGGCCAGTTCGTGCGTATACGCCGTATCATCTTCTGTCGAAGCAAATCTATTCTCAGACCAATAACCGGTATTTTTGTTGATACGTTGAAGCGTAATCAAACAATCTGGTAATTCATTTTTGAATAGCCTTTCATTGAAACGGTCATACACCAACTGCAGTTCTTCATAAAACTGCAACGTAGTTCTATTCTTTATGTTCATTTTTCAGTCGTCCAAACAGGATCAAACTAGGTGTGGATTGTACAAAACAACGTTTAAAGTTTACGCACAGCTTAAAATACAGTCAATAGTTTAAAATAATCAGCAAAGCATATATTTTTTTAATAAAAAATTACAACACAAAAAATAAGTATCATTAAAGTGTAGGTTTAATAAATTGTGGTTGGTTTTCATAATATGAGTGTTACGCTTTACTTCCACACAAAACTGGTGTTCCTATATCAATTTTGAGGGTTTTAAGTATATTATAAGCCACTTTTGTTAAATGCACATAGAAGTTACTTTTAGCGTTTATAAATGCTGAATAATACCCTTATTGTCAATAAGGCGCTATTTAAAGGCAATGGTTCTTAATAATGCTGTTTATAAAAAACTGGATATCGAAATGAGTCTGAATAACATAAAACTAACAGCCAATTGTTTTGCCCTTACACATCCTGAAAATGAAAAGAACTTGTTCAAGTACATTTTTAGAGAAATGTTTAAACGAAATAAGGTCGAGACATTCTGTTCCGCAAAAGTCATATTTTTTACAGATGGCAAGCACATCTATTTAAGAACGTGCGTATCGGACGTCAAAATCCCAATGGCCAAAGAATACATTGAAATTTCGCACGGTCAGCAAATCACTGGAAAAATCATGGTTCCTCTTAACCGTGAATGTAGCTTTAACCGCCAAGAAATTGAAGAATACATTTCGGTCCACGGCGAAAAACCCAAAGGCAATTCAGGTAAGAAGCGTAAAAATCTAACTGGAGATGAAGCAGCCGAATTCACCAAAAACGCTCTTAGTAGCAAAGGTCTATTGGATGTCACTATAATTGAGCAACAATGTGGACCACAGCTCAGCATTTTGAATATTCCAGTCCAGACCATAGATATTTCATTTAGTGCGACTGTTGGGGATTTAGAGATATTTAAAACAGCATGGCTCAATGGTATTGGTCGTGATAAAACCTACGGCTTTGGAATGATCCGCTTAGATGGTACTTTGTTTACACCGCCTTGTAATAATAGTGCTCACGCCTAATCGAAAGGACTTTTAAAGTCCTTTTTTAAACGAAATTTTTCAGATATTGATCTGATGTAGATCCTGGTTGCTCAACATGAGAAATAAAGATTTAGATCCAAAGATAGGAATACCACTTAAAGTCATCACAGCGCGATTAGAACATGTGAAGTTTAACCTCAATGGCTTAATGAAACGTGTAGAAGCTTATGCGATCGCACGACAAAACAGTAAAGATCCGCACGAATGCCTAATCAGTGGTGATGAATGGACATATGCTGCACTAGATTGTCGAGATCCTATCTGGCGTGAACGAATGAAACGCACCAGTACCATTATGGGTGTTCAAGCCACTGGCCAAGAAATCCCACTCTCATTTATCAATCAGCTACCTTGCAACATTGGTGAAATCATTACCCTTGGCTCATGGAGCCTAACCAAAAATATTTATCGGTTTGAAGATCAAGTCATTCAAATGCTTGTAAAGACCGAATACAACCGCAGTATCCCCGGTTTCCTATTAAACCTACCTGATATTGCGATCTACGTTCAAACCGACAATGCCAATCTCTACGTGCAAAATGAACAAGTGGTCGGTGTTATTTTTGCGAAAAACACGTTGAACGATCGCAAGGTGCTATTTACCACGGTATATACCGATACTGGCTTAGCAAAAACCATTACCATGCACTTCCCTGATGATGATGATTTTGAATCAACTGTTGAGGACTGCATGACCGATTTCATTGATACGTTTTTTGATGAAAAGAACTTGCCTGATGAACAAGAAATTAACACGTTCATGGAACTGCAGAAGAAGCTAATCAATTTGATTCTATGGTTCAGCCAAAAAGAACCAGATCTCAGACCATTAACACCAGAAACAACACAAGCCAGGCCTAAATTAGAGCTGATTAAGCGTGAATTGCGTTTATTTGAGGCCAATAAGTACAAGCCGACTATTGTTGGTACCGAAACAAATAAAAAGATCAATGAAGCGATCCTAAAGCGCGATGAAGATCTAAAGTCTGGCAACTACAAAGGTACCAAAAAACCACATCCACGGATTCCTCACTGGAACTTTTACTGGTTGGGCAAACGTGGTACCAAAGAAAAATGGGTTAACCATTGGATACCATTTCAGATTGTTGGCGGTGTGCCTAAAGATAAAGGGCTCTAAGGAATAAGTTATAGAAATTTAAATTTCTTACCACTGGTAAATATAAGCATATATGTCAAGTAGAAATGCAAAAGTATTGGATTCCAACACTGATTCCGTAAAGCCAGTAAAAGCCACATGAAATAAGAAAGAGCCCTATGTTGGCTCTTATTTTGTTTTTGTAAATCTCAATTTTAACGCAGCGTGATTTTCACTTTACCAACACACTTTTTGTTTAGTGGGCGATTATTACTATCTACCCGTCTCAAATAGCCACATTGACTACAAGCAAAAGTATCATTACCTGAATCATTCGTAAATTTAAGCCAAATGTGACCATTGCCATCGTCTATATCTGTTTTAACGTATTTATCTAGATTCATGCTTAAACCTCTTAATAAGCTCACTCGATAATAACAATAGTTTTGCTTAGATAGTATTTTTCCAAAAGAAATTATTAGCAGATTTTATATATTTTTTAAGAAAAGTTTTTGAGCGCTTTTATTTATTAAAATTAAATTATTAAGCAAGGAGTTATAAAGCATGGCCAAATCAATAGACCAGTTATGGGGTGAATTACAGCAGATTCAATTTGATGAATCTAATTCCCTACCATGCGAATTCCATATCTGGAATAAAGGTGCATATCGCTATCAGATCCTAGATTGGTTTGAAGCAAATTCTGAAAATGGCGTATTAAGCTTGCAAGGCAAAACCTATACAACATTATGGGAAGAGTTTGGCAACACCCCGATAAACAATGATGATGAAATCGAAGAAGACTTTCATCTATGGGGCAAAGGTACAGACCGCTTCATTATCTGGCACTGGTTTGATGATCAATTAGAACACGGTGTAATTAGCTTAATTGAGAAAGGAGTTGCGTAATGGGATTATTTAGTTGCCCTCACTGTAATAGTGATATTGATACTAACGATAAAAAGTCTGGCCATCAGGTGAATGATGTAATTCAAGAAACCTTTTGTTCTGTTGACTGCAGTATTGAATATCTGGTGCATAACTCACAAATGATTGCAGTAGATCAATACGGAAGTTTGCCATTAAGCAATGAAAACCTGAATGAATTCATTGAAGCATTTTCTAATGAGGGTGTTGAAGATGATGTGTTAGAACACATCAAAGCTGAACTTTGTTAAGTAGTCGCGCACGTGCTCTAAACAACACTGACAATTGCATTTAAAAAAAGGGCTTAAATCATTTAAGCCCTTTTAATATTTATACGATAAGAAAACTTTCTAATGTTTTTCCAGATTCAATCTCACGATTTAACCAGGATGGACGTTTACCACGACCGGCCCACACTTCTTTGTGGTTATTCGGGTTGCGATATTTAGGATCTGCTTTAACCACTGGCTTTTTATTTAATTTACGATTTTCGCCGTGCTCATTTAATTCAAGAATAGTTAAGCCTAATTCTTTTGCGATCTCAAACATTTTGAGATAACCGTCATCAAGTTTCTTATTCTCTACTACAACAATTTGGTTTTGTGCCTTTTTAATTAGGTCTTCTAACTGGTCTTTACTTAGGTTTTCAACTTCCATAACTAATCTCGAAAATTTGGATATATCAAATATACACCAGTGCGTTTTGTTTACAACCGCATACGGTAGTTTTAATTGATTAAAATATTCAACTTATTCCATGGCTATTCTAATTTTAAGCATAAGTTATTCCCACTTTAAATCCATTAATCTAAAAATACATTCAACCTGTTAGGTAAATTAATATGCACAAGTATCTCATGATGAATCTTGCGATTAACGAAACATCAGCACTACCAATTGGTATCCGTATTTGTGATTTTAATATCGGCTTATATGCCTCTAAGAAAATTTCAGAAGTGCCAGCTTTAATGGCATTGGTTAATTACACCCTGTTTAAGTATTCAAGCTATGAGAGTGAAGAACTTGAAGACATTAAAACCTTATTAGAAGAACATGATTTTAAAACTCGCTATGACTCTTGGGAAATCAGCGGTGATTCTTTTTACGTTTTGGGTTTTAAAGAAATTACAAAAGACGAGTTTGAATTATTGCAAAAACTTGACCTGTTGACCGTGGTAGACGAATACAACTACCACCATAAACTTTTGTCGAATCATGGTGAGCATAATTTTGACGAATATTTCAAAAACTTTAACGAGTCTAAAGAGCAAGAAATCTTGAAGCAGTTTAAAGACATTGCATTCAACCTAAAAAGTGATGCCCCTTTAAACTCGACATTTGCTCAAGACGTTATAGAGTTGCTGACTACCTACAAGTTTGGTACAGCTTTAGAACCTATCGACAGCACTCACAGCGATACAAGAAATCGTTCCTACTTTAGCCATACGCTTGAGGGTGACTTCGCATCTGGAGCTATTCAGGTCATTATTTCAAATTACAAAGAAACTGGCGTCAAAAACCCTTATTCAGTGATTGAGCCTTTAAATCTTGAAATTATGCTTGAAGATGAACAATGTTTTGATGATGAATATGCAAGTCTCGTTGTTGAATGCGAGTATGTGTTTAATCTTATTAAGACCGACTTATACACCAACACTTTTGAATAAACCAAGCCTTTAAGAGAGAAATCTCTTAAAGTTGCGCTTAAAAACGTAAACGATGTTTTTTTAATTGATTAAAAAAGGTTTTGAATTTTTAGCGCTGCAATGGCGCTCGTCATTATTAATTCTTTCTGGATGCTTAAATAAGTATTTTTTAAAAAAACTTTATCCGTTCATATTCTTAATATAATGAAACCTAATCAAGCAAATAGCTTAAAACTTGGAGAAAGCTCATGAATTTAAACCGTAATTTTTGCCCGATCGATTTTAACGAAGTTTACGGCAGTACTGACAATTTACCTTTGTTTTTGGTTAAAGCGTCACGCCAGGATTCTAACGATGACGAGCATAGTGAGTATTTCTTCATTCGAGCACCTCATGAGCACCGTTTAGCTTTCTTCCTTGCCCACATGTTCAAATCACATGTGGATAATGCCCTTTTGACCTTGGAAAACTTGGCTGAAGAAAATTATCAAAATATCCCTGAATTGGAAGAGTTGATGTCTTCATATGGTGTGATTGATGGCGTTGGCGTGGATACACTTTTTGATTTCCGCGCTAAGGAACTCACAGTTGATAAAGCGCTGGAGCTAGTCGAATTCATTGAAATTAACCCACTCAATACTGATATTGTGGGCTCACTATTCTTGGAGGCACTTTAATGAATAGTAGCTTTATCTTAATTAATGAAGCTATGTCGCCTATTCGTAAGAATACGGCGCTTTTGGAAACCCTGTTATCTATGATCAGTACTGCAGATCAAGACCACGGCGACCAAAGCCCAAGCTTCCACATTAATATCCATGCTGGCATTGAATTGCCTGATCATGAAATTGCATATACCACTTTAAAAGGTTTTGCAGAGCTGACCGAAGATCATAATCTTTGTATCTATATGAATCCTGAGCTGTCAGAAAATGGCTTTATGTTGCTATCCACTCAAAACGTGGTACCTGATTGCTATGACAATTCTATCTTTGTAGATCTGTCGAATCAGTTATGCAATTTCTTCAATCAAGAAGTACAGCAGTTAAACGATCAAGCGCAAAAGGCGTTAAAGCTGTTGTTACAGCATAAAATCAATGGAAAAGCGATTCGCACGTTCAACCCTGAACAATTGCAGATCTTACAGAAAATCGCTGCATTAGATAGCTTCATGCTCGATGACCAGCGCGATTGGTTTTACTTTTCCGAAGTAGCCATTGATAACGCCTATAAAGACATGAAAAAAGGTTTAGAACTGTTGGTTCTCAATGAAGATATTAAGGATGCACTTAAACAGCTACTTGATGCAAACAACATGGAGTTTTGTGATTTACCAATACTCGTGGTTTTGTATCCCCTACTGGTTAAGTCTGAAGAAAATAACAAACTGGTACAGGCTTGCTTAAGTCATCTCATTGGCAACAACTTAATCAATGAGCCGTTTATTGCTGGTGTACAACTTGAAGCTGGTGCATTTAATAGCGAAATGAACACCTATACTTTATTGCCACACATGAAAGCAGTAAAAGAATTGCTGATAGATATTGAAGCAGATCTCACAAAAGTTTAACCGTTTTACCTGAGCTAATTGCTCAAAACCTTGGAGTTGTTATGGATACTATTGTTCGCGTTAAATCAGTTGGTGTTTTAGGTCTATCATCTAAAATCACGACATTTGTAATCGACATCGAGCTTGATGGCGGTAAATTAAAAATTGAAGATCAATTGCTTCATTTTAAGAATTCTTTACGTACAAGCTATCGAGAATATGATGAAAGTTTAGCGATCGTAAACAATAAGGCTATACTTTCCAATTTAGACAATGCAGTAAAACCAAACGAATTGCATGCTTTAGTTGATGATTATATCGACTCAGTTTGGGTAACAGATGCCAATAAAAACACCACTAAACAGCGCCGTGCGTCACTTGGTTTGCACAATCCAACGATAAAAGACAAAGGTGTTTTGAAAGAAGCCCTTTTAAGTGAAGTGAAGTTAGCCTACAAAAACTATATCAATCAGAACGTAGAAGCCTGATCAGATCGGAAGTATGTTGCGACCAGCATACTTCTTTTTTTTTGAACCTTAGCCTAGAATCATCCAATATCATCGCTTCATACCAAGAGAATCATGCCATATCTCATATATTTAATGTTCCTTGCGTTTGCAAGCGCCGTAATTTTAGTGGAAGAGGCTTATGGTCTTAACATCCAATTATTTGCAATGGGGATTGTCGTCATCATTGGACAATTGGCAATTTTTTGTTTTATCAACGCAGCGATTAACATCAACAATGAAAAACAACATCGCAATGCCGTCAAAACCTTGCACTATGGCGCTTCATTTTCATTAATTGTGGTCACTACACTGGTCTATTTATATAAGTATGTGTTGCACAAACAGGAATATTTGACCATGGCAATTTACTTTTTAGGAACGTGGTTTGCAATCACCCTTTTAGACTCAGTGTTTAAGTTGATCAAAGTTGGTATTTTTAATAGCAAGAAAGACAGTGCTGAAGTTGTGAACTCAACGCGTAAAGTGACGGTAATTACATTAGCGATCTGTATGTTTGGGTATTACTTATTTAGCAAATATGCATTAAACATTAACGTACTAAACTAGACATCTTGTAAGGAAAACCGCACCTAATACACAAGCGCAATAACCAGCAAAAAAGAACATCCTTTTAATTATTGCGCTAATCTTTTCCGTCACAGCACTGTTATAAACAAAAAACACAATCATAAACATTAAACCGATCGTGCAGGCGAATAAGGTAAAACCAATTAAATAAGTAAAAGCAAAGTCAAAGTTTAATACCACTGGAAAACCAATAGATACAGCCATTAAAGCTATTGTACTTGATGCATTCATATCTTAAAGCCCATCTAGCAACTGGCTTAATCGTAGCGATAAATAAGGTTTAAAACTGAAACTTTATGATTGAGATTGGTCAATGCACATTACCAAAATGTGCTTGGTATATACCAGAAAGCAAAGAACCAGACGCAAAACGCCTGGCTCTTTAAAATTGAAAGGTGAATAAAAAAACACAAAACACTTGAACGCATTTCTTATTCAAGGTCAGTTTAATTAGATTTTTTGCCCTTGTCTATGTAATGTAAAAGTGGACAGCATTAAAACAATCTATATTTTTTGAAAAAAGTTTTAAAAATGTACAGTGAAATATAATGAATGTATGAGCTCAATGCTCACCATTTGGAGAAATTATATGAACTTTGAAATCTTATCTAAAACAAAAGTTGTCGGTCTACAAGAAGATTCTCTCACCTCTTTTCAAAATTTTATGTTAGAAAATATTGCATGGGATAGCCAAGTCCGTGCTGATTATTACCAGTCAAATAAGAATACTGTACTGCTGGAGCTACCAGTACGTTTACGCCGTGACATTCAAATCGAAAACATCAACGGCGCTTTAGATGCACAAGTTAATTTTGAGCTGATCTACAAGCAAGACCAAGGCAAGTTGGTATCTTCATTGGTCGTTGATACGCAGTACTTGTTATGTATAGATGATCAGGATATTGATCTTTGGTCAATCGACAGCGAACTCAGTTTCTTACAAGAAGCTGACCGCAATCACCTTAAGAAGCTTATGCGTCATTGCGATGATCGTTTCCATGCGTGGATGCGCGAGATTAAGTCTTACTTCAATCGTTTGACAGTACAGCCGTTGCATCTTGATATGCAGATCAAAATACGCAAGATCGTAGGCTATACAGCGGTGCTACCTAAGACCTTTCCATAAGGTTTTAGGTGTCAGTATAAAAACAAATAGACCGCAATTAAGCGGTCTATTTGTTTTTGCCTAAAACGGCGTTAACAGATCTATGTAATATTTAGCCCTTAAAACTATTGGCAAGTATCTGAATAACGCTCAGCACTTCCAAAGAATGATTTACCCTGATTGTCCACGATGTCTACATACAGATCTGGTTTAACTGGAGCATTGGCGAATACAGAGCAATAAAACGGATGAATCTTTTCATTCACAAAGCGGTTTAAAGAGTCAGTTTCATCAGAAGAGTATTTATCTGCAGTTTTGCTAGACATCTGAACGTTCATATTAAAGTGTTTTGAATACTTCACTTTTTTAAGTACCGCACCAGTTTCAATCTGGTACGGTGTTTTAGTGTTAAGTAAACGCTCAACTTTACGTTTGTTTTCAGCAGTAGGAGAAAGCGCAACAGCAGATTTTAAGCTGTTTGTATTCAGGTTATTTAAAGAACTATTAGCTAAAACAGCGCACGACATAGACACTGAGATTATTGCAACTGCAGATAGTTTTAGTGTTTTGAATACGTTCATGTTTAACGACTTTCCTGTATATACTTAAATTATATACTTAATATACGATATTTGATTTTTTTGGAATTTTAATCTTATTTGATTTTGTTAATCGGTATATACCAATAAGATTGTTTATACGCAATTTAGCAAGAATCGCCCCCTTGTTTGGGGTTACAATTATTGTAATTTACAGATTGTTGATACAGGAAACCGATATGTCTGAAGAAGTAAAATACGAAGACCGTGTACGTGCTGCATACCGTTCTGCTCAAGGCAATGTAGCTCAAGAGTTCTCCCCTCACATTGTTAAAGCATGTGAAGCATCATCAAACGCACGTATGGAGCGCTTAGCAACTGGTCAAACAACATTTGACGAGGAAGAAGCTGCATTGATGAAGAAATGGAATGCACTTAAAAACAAAGCCTAATCATCGCGAATACAACCTAATCTAGCTTACAGCGGATTACCAAACCCAATCACTCATAAGTAGAACAATATGGACGATAAACTTGAGTTTTATTTAGATGCGAAAGACATCTTATCTCAACCTACCAGTTGCCAAGCGCAAGGCGACTATAAAAAGGCACTGGAAAAAGAAATCACGGAACATCGAATAGCGAAAATGGAAATTTCGCCGTTACGTGGCAATTACGATCTCGACCACCTCTCTAAAATCCATGAAAAAATCTTTGAGCATATTTACGATTGGGCTGGAGAAGTGCGTCTGGACGACATTTCTAAACGTGCGATCGACCCGAACGGTAATTATGAAATCGGTCATTTCCTAGATAAAAACCTGATCCCTGATGAACTGAATAAGTTCTCACAGGCGGTTAAAGAAAAAGACCACCTGAAAGGTTTGGACAAAGACCAGTTTGTGCAAGAGTTCACTCAGCTTTATGCCAAGTTAAATGAAGCTCACCCTTTTGAAGAGGGTAACGGTCGCGCTGCTAAACTGATGATGAACCAGCTGGCCAATGATGCTGGTTACACCATGGTATATAGCAAGGTCGCCGTATCAGATTGGAACTATGCGTTTAAACGTTCACTGACAGATCAAGAGCTTTATGTCGGTGAAAACTATGAAAACCTAGAACCGATGGAACAAGACCTCTCTTACCTTTTAAAAGTCATGGACAATATCATTGAACCATACGATCTAGTCCTGAAGCTTGAAAATACGGAAGAACAAGAGCAAGAACAGGAAAATGACCAGGATAAATCAAATGATGATGATTCACCGAGTTACGGATAATTAGATTAATCTGTATACGATAGCTTTTAATTGATTAAAAGATTCTTGAAAAAAGAATCTTTTTTTTTGAGAAAAATTTATAATGAAGTGACTCAGATTAAAATAAAACCTTAGGAAAATATTGTCCGAAACTTGGAGATGAATAATGAATAACGCAGCACATCAATTTGCAAATAAAGTGGTCGCTCAATACCAATTTACAAACGGAAGTGATTCAAGTCTGAATCATTTAATTATCGGCAACAGCACCGCAGAAATTATCGACACCTTAATTTATATGCTTTTCTCAAGCCATGCTGAAACCTATGACGATGGCGTTGTTTGGTTTAAATCAGTGGACGCAATTAATGTTGAGAAGTCTTACATTACTTACAACAGTCGTGAAAACTGCATTTTTGCTTATTTTGTGTTTGATAAAAATCCATTAATGCTGAAAACAACCACATTGCATATTGATAATGTTTGTTACTTTGGATGTGAAAACGACACCACCAATAAAACCATCGAATTTTTAGAAAAATTCAAAGTTCGTGTATCCCTTGCTAAAGAGTGCCACAAGTTCAAATTCAATACTGAGCATCATGAAACCTTGATGCATGAAACCATCAAAACCTTAAAAACTATCTATGAAGAACATAACGACATGGATGCCGAAAAGTTATCTCAACACCATGACACAACTCATTTAGTTAACACATTTCTTGCTTAACCGTACACCATACAATAAACAAAACCCGAAAAAGGATATAACAATGCTATTAGGCGCTTTAAAACAATCTCTAAGCTCAGTCGTAAGCGTCCGCTGAACCCCATGCCTATTTTTTAATTTGAGTTGGATTTCCAGCGATGTGGTAGTAATTCTTCTATTTGGGTCGCTTTATGCGTCGGCAGCCTTTTCAGCACATCACTGAGATAGGCATACGGATCCAACCCATTCAGCTTTGCTGACTGGATTAAAGTCATGATATTTGCCGCTCGCTGTCCACTGCGCAGCGAACCTGCAAACAA
>NZ_JARDAL010000028.1:0-52220 GCF_048957595.1 Acinetobacter sp. AS5
ATTGCTCGTGAGAACACATCAATAATAAAGGCGGTATAGACCCAGCCTGAATGAGTTTGAATATACGTAAAGTCACTCACCCACAGTTGGTCAGGATGATCAGCATTAAAATTACGTTTCACTAAATCATCTGCTCTTTTTTGATCATCTCGGCTACGGGTGGTTTGTTTATTCTTACCACGCCAAACACCTTGTATACCTAGCTTCTGCATCAATCGAGCAACTGTACAACGTGCAATAATATAGCCTTCACGTTTCAATTGTTGCCAGACCTTACGCACACCATATCGACCTGAACTTTCTTTCCAAATTCGTTTAATTTGTTCAGCATGATGCTCATCATGTAGATCTCGTTTCGCTCGATGTTCTGGATTGTCCGCGAGATCTAAAGTTCGGTAATAGGTTGAAGCTGCGATCGGTAAAATCCTACAAATCGCATCAACACCATATCGATCTTTATTGTTATGGATGAAATCCACCATTATTTGTGTGGGCGGTCGAGCTCCGCCTGGGCGAAAAAAGCGGCTGCTTTACGTAGAATTTCATTGGCACGCTTTAATTCTTTAATTTCACGTTCCATTTGCTTCATTTTTTCTTGATCAGATATCTGTTGTACTTTAATAGGATTTTGCTGATCTAAATGCTTTTGATGCCAGGCACGAAGTGTTTCAGGAGTACAACCAATCTTAGGCGCAATTGCTGTGATTGCAGCCCAAGTAGAAGGATAATCTTTTTCAGATTCAATTAGTAATTGAACCGCTTTTTCTCTGATTTCAGGGGTATATTTTAATTTTGTCATCGGGGTAGTCTCTCAGAATATTGACTCTCCGACAAACCCGGTACGGTTCAAGGATTATTTTGAATTAAGTCTGGGAAAATACTATATAACTCTCGAATAACTTATTGTTTAAAAGCACTTTCATTGTTTTCAAATTTAATATTATTTCTTTTCTCAATATAGTCTTGAGGATATGTAGCAATTAATTTATCAGCAATAAATCTAGCTGTAAATTTTTGGTTAGGATTAGATTTTAAAAATTCTAATGCTTTTTGTGCTTGTGATAATTTCATATTATTGAGAAAAATAAAAAACCCCACTATTTCTAGCAGGGTTTTAATTTTATTTCAAATGTCTGACTTAGTGCTGTAATACCGAAATATCAGCCACTTTCGTAAACAAGCCTCGAAGCTGCGCAAGCATACGTAAACGGTTTGCTTTCAGGTCAGCATCATCAGCCATCACCATGACGCCGTCAAAGAACGCATCCACTGGCGCACGAAGTGCAGCAAGTGCAGACAACGCAGCAGTATAGTCTTTAGCAGCAAATAACGGCTCAACTTGAGGCGCAATTTTAGCAAGTTCAGCGAACAATGCTTTTTCAGCATCTTCAACCAAGTTTGCTTCAACTACAGCACCTTCAGGAGCAGTTTCTTTTGCCAAAATGTTCGCAACACGCTTGTTTGCAGCAGCAAGCGCAGCCGCTTCAGGCAATGCGCGGAAGTGATTGACCGCATTTACACGCTTGTCAAAATCAAGTGGAGATTTTGGCGACAAGGCTTGAACTGCCTGAATCACGTCTACTGCAACGCCTTGGTCTTCGTATTTCGCACGGTAACGACCTTCAAGGAATGCCACAGCATCCGCCAAAGTCTTGTCGTGATCTTTCAATACATCGCCATAAGCAGCAAGTGCAAGTTTGATCAAATCTTCAATTGAAACATCAAGCTCGTTTTCAGTCACAAGACGCAAAATACCAATTGCAGAACGACGTAGTGCAAATGGGTCTTTAGAACCTGTAGGCGCTTGACCAATACCGAAAATACCTGTGAGCGTATCTAAACGATCCGCAAGAGCAATGGTTGTACCAGTTTTGGTTTTCGGTAAAACGTCACCTGCGAATTTAGGTAAGTATTGCTCACCTAAAGACTCAGCCACTTCCGCATTTTCACCTTCAAGACGTGCGTAGTAAGTCCCTGCAATCCCTTGAAGTTCAGGGAATTCACCCACAAGCTCAGAGGTTAAATCGCATTTTGCAAGAAGTGCCGCTTTTTCAGCATCTTCCGCTTTTGCACCTGTAATAGGCGCAAGCGCAACAGCCAATTTTGCAATACGTTCAGACTTGTTCCAAAGCGTACCAAGCTCTGCTTGGAACACCATGTTCGCAAGTTTTTCTTTACGAGACGCAAGCGGTTGCTTTTGATCTTGCAAGAAGAAGAATTCAGCATCAGACAAACGTGGGCGAACCACTTTTTCGTTACCTTCAATAATTTGTGTCGGGTCTTTCGACTCAATGTTTGACACAGTAATGAAGTACGGTTGAAGTTTATTGTCGCTATTCACCAAACAGAAGTATTTTTGGTTGTCCTGCATCGTCGTAATTAATGCTTCTTGAGGAACAGCAAGGAAGCGTTCTTCAAAGCTTGCACGTAGCGCAACAGGCCATTCAACCAATGCAGTCACTTCGTCACGAAGATCACTTGGTACAATTGCGATGGCATTCACTTCATCCGCCAATGCTTTCACTTGTTGGTCGATGATCGCTTGACGCTCTTCAAAAGAAGCCACAACATGCGCTGCTTTTAACTTCGCAAGGTATTCGTCAGCATGCGCTAAAGTGATCGCTTCAGGCGCGTGGAAACGGTGACCATACGTCACGTTACCCGCTTTATGATCTTGAATGGTTGCATCAATCACATCGTTATCTTTTAACAACACCACCCATTTTACGGGACGTACGAATTCAGTACGGCTTGCCGCAGAACGCATACGTTTTGCAATTGGAAGATTGTCCAAAGCATTTTGTAAAATTTGTGGTAGTAAAACGTCAAGGCTTTGACCTTTCACGTCTTTCAAGAAGCATACTTTTTCAACTTTACCCGCTTGGAAAGTCGAAACTTGGTCAACTGTGATGCCTTGACCACGCATAAAGCCTTCAAGGGCTTTAGTCGGGTTGCCTTCAGCATCAAATGCAGCTTGCTTCGCAGGGCCATCAAAACGTTTTTGTGTATCTGCTTGCGCAGCATCAACGTTGACGATTTTAAGTGCAAGACGACGTGGTGCTGCATAGGCTGCGATTGAATCGAAAGCAAGACCAGCATCTTTTAAGCCTTTTACGGTTTCTGCATGTAAGGCATCACGTAATTTTTTCAGGCTTTTTGGTGGAAGTTCTTCACAACCCAATTCGAACAAAACGGTATGTTTAGACATTATTTGCTCTCCTTGTTTGCTTCTTTCGCTTCTGCTTCAACTTGCGCTTTTAATTGTGCCAACACTTCATCACGTAATGCAGGTTCAGCCATTGGGAAACCAAGTTCCGCACGTGCAGCCACATAACTTTGTGCAATTGAACGTGCCAAGGTACGTACACGTAAAATATAACGTTGACGTTCAGTCACAGAAATCGCGCCACGCGCATCCAATAAGTTGAAGCTGTGTGATGCTTTCACGACTTGCTCATATGCAGGAAGTGGAAGTTTCGCTTCAATTAAGCGCGTTGCCTCAGCTTCGTAAAAATCGAACAATTCAAACATTTTTTCAACGTTGGCATATTCGAAGTTATAGGTCGATTGTTCCACTTCATTTTGATGGAATACATCACCATACGTTACCGTACCGAACTGACCTTTGGTCCAAACCAGATCGTAAACCGAATCTACACCTTGCAGATACATCGCAAGACGTTCAAGACCGTAAGTGATTTCACCAGTCACTGGGTAGCATTCAACACCACCGACTTGCTGGAAGTAGGTGAACTGAGTCACTTCCATACCGTTTAACCAAACTTCCCAACCTAAGCCCCAAGCACCCAGTGTTGGAGATTCCCAGTTGTCTTCTACGAAACGAATGTCGTGTACCAGTGGGTCAATACCAATCGCTTTTAATGAATCAAGATAAAGCTGCTGGATGTTGTCCGGGTTTGGCTTAAGCACCACCTGGAATTGGTAATAATGTTGCAAACGGTTCGGGTTTTCACCATAACGGCCATCTTTCGGACGGCGTGACGGTTGAACGTAAGCGGCATTCCAGGTTTCAGGACCCAGCGCACGAAGGAAAGTCGCAGTGTGGAATGTCCCTGCACCCATTTCCATATCATAAGGTTGCAAAATGACGCAGCCTTGCTCCGCCCAGTAAGTTTGTAAGGCAAGAATTAAGCCTTGGAAGGTATCAATATGCGATATGGCGCGACTCATGGTCATCCACTTAAAATTAGAGAAAAATTGTGCTCAATTATAAGGACTTTGCAGGGGAGTGGCAAAGGGTTAATGTGGGGATACTTTTCTGAAAAAAATAAAACAGGCTTAAAGGATACGCGGTATTTAGAGTCTTACTGCATTTTTAGCTTGGCTGGTCGATACGGGCCGAGCTGAAAATCAGGAATAAACCAGATGTATGGCATGCCGTTAACCGGAGAGTCATAAAGTTCAACGGATCTCATACGATTGCTGCTCTAAAATTAGTTTAATATTCACGCAATATAATAATGCTTAAAAATAAGGAACTTCATGACCACTTACCAAATTCAGTGCCATTTAAAATACAAGGTCGTGCAACCGACAGAATTTATTTTTATGCTTCAGGCGGCACATCATTCCGATCAGAAGATTCTCGAAGAACAACTCAGCTTTAATCTGCCGGTGGTATGGCATGAATTTCAGGATGCTCAGCATCAAAATCGTCATATCCGGCTACAGGTCGAACCCTGTGAGACTTTTGAGCTGAATTATACGGCGACAGTAGTCCATCATCCGAGCCTCTCTCTGGAACTTCAGCAGGGTCTGAAAGAAGTGGCCATTCCTGAGCTGCCCGATGAAGTATTGCCTTATTTGCTGGCCAGCCGTTATTGCAATTCGGATTTATTGCTGGAAATGGCGAAACGCTCATTTGGCTGGATGACACCAGGTTATACTCGGGTCAAAGCCATTGAACAGTGGATTTATAACAATATTTTTTATGTGTCTGGCAGTTCTGACCAGTTTACCACTGCCACAGATGTACTGGTGCATCGTGCAGGCGTATGTCGTGACTTCGCCCATTTAGGCATTGCCCTGTGCCGTGCCTTGGGAATTCCGGCACGCATGGTGGTCGGTTATGTGGAAATTGAAAAGTTTTTACCCGATTTTCATGCCATTTTTGAAGCCTATTTAGACGGTGGCTGGGTGCAGTTTGATCCGACCCGTTTGGCTCCGGTCGAAAATCTTATTCGGATCGGTACTGGAGTCGATGCCGGAGATGTGGCATTTTCAACCTATTATGGTGAGGTCGAACTGTTAAAAATCCAGCCACTGATTCAACCTGAAATGAGCCATTAAGCTGTTTTAAAAAAATTTGAACAACGATTTAAGCAGAAGGTTAGAAAGGATTTTTCCATACAAATGACTACCGGTAATAAAGTGATCATTCTATAAAAAGCCGAATGAATGTTTTAATCTGAGTGAAATATTGTTTTAAAAAGCCTGCATTCGCGAATGATGAAAAGATGTAAAACACAGATGCCTTTCATCGGGCTTGGTTCTATAATGCCCAAAATCTACAAACAATAAGATCAGGCGCACTGTGTTTCATTCCCATCTCGACTGGCTCAATACCTTAAAACCAAATTTCAAAGTCCTTCCACTCAAAGACCGTTTGCTCTGCGGAGTTGGAGCACTATTGGGTTTGGTGGTTTCGTCTTTGTTGAGTTTATGGATTCTGGGGGATTTTGAAGCCTGGTATATTGCCCCGATGGGCGCATCCTCGGTATTGCTGTTTGCAGTGCCTGCCAGTCCTCTGGCACAGCCCTGGAATATTCTGGTCGGCAATACCATTGCTGCGGTGATTGGCGTGAGCTGTGCCTTGTTAATTGCCAGTCCGACCGAAGCCTTTAGTGTCGCCGTGGCCTTGGCGATTGTCCTGATGATGACCACAGATTCCCTGCATCCACCGAGTGGCGCCGTGGCCATTACCGCAGTGCTGGGTGGCCAGCCGGTGCATGAACTGGGTTATGCCTTTGTATTTTATCCGGTGCTGCTCAATTCAATTCTGCTCATGGTGATTGCGATTGTCTTTAACCGGATGATTGGCAAGGATTATCCACAGCAAGCCCAGTTAAATACCCGTTCCAAGGATCCGACGCCGACCCAGAAAGTCACCATTCAACCTCAGGATATTCAGGAAGTGCTGGATCAGCGCACCGAGCTGCTGGACATCAGTGAATATGACCTGCAAAAAATCATTATGGAGGCACAAAACCGCGCCAATGCGCGTGCAGTGCATGAATTTAGCTGCCAGGATATTATGACCAAGGATGTGGCAACCCTGCATGAAAATGATGATATTCAGCACGCACTGGACAAGTTCAAACAGATGAACCTGATGAGCCTGCCCGTCGTTAATGCCGATGAACAACTGGTCGGTACACTGGCAATGTATCAGGTGGTGGAATGGTTCAAGCGCGCTGCCGATGTGCGCAGTAGCTGGGAACATCAGGTCAAACATATCATGACCCGTAAGGTGATCACAGTGCAGCCTTTACAACCCATTCAGGATCTGGTGCCATATTTTGTCGAGCGTTCCTTCAACTATATTCCGGTGGTGAGCGAGCAGAAATTGGTGGGAATTATCAGCCGGGCAGACATGATTGCCGCACTCAATCAGGAGCTGAATCATTTTAAAATGAAAGCTTAAAACCGGATTAAAACAGAAGTTAACAGGCAGGGCGTGATCAACTCTGGTCAGCTTGCCAGCTGAGAAAACTGTAAAATAGTGCCATCGGCAGGGAAAAACACAGCAGAAACAAAAAATGGGAACTAAAATTTTCACTTGGAGGATGCGAGATATAAGCCAGAATCAGGGTTCCCAGTACGCAGCTCATTAAAATCGTGATGATATTAAACAGCTGATAATGGCATAGCAGCAGGTGAGTCACTAATAGAAAAGGAAAGACCATCACCCAGTAAGTCAGGCAGACAAAAAAGCTAATAAAAAGCGCTGCAAACAGACTCTTGAAAATGGAGAAAACCCCATAACTGACTTCATGAAATAGCGCATAAGGGAATAAAATTACAGCGATGATCAAAGGTGCAAGCGCGAGGTTAAATGTCATTTTCCAGGGAGAATTCTGGATCGGTCGGGATATGAACTGAAATATCTTATCCATAAATGATTTAACGCTTCTATGATTTTTAGACTATATGAAATTTATACTTTTTTATTTTTAGAGCATACACTTTTTACGATCAGCGACAGCTTAAAAATACGTTAAGTGAATGCTAAAAATATATTTAAGCAGATTTTTTTATATCAATCGCAGGATGCAGTTGATCTTGAATCAATCTGAAAGATAAACAGAGAGGCTAAAGCTCAGTCATCATAAAAGATAGGCAAAAAAAGCCACGATAACTTGGGGAAATTACCGTGGCATCAAAATTTCATCCCATTTAACCGGGGTGAAAGAGGAAGCTCTGCGATGAAACTGGTTAAGAACGCTTGTTAAAAATGACTGTACAGCTTAATAGCGTTTATCCTGATTCACTGTACGCACAGGATTTTGATAGCCCTGAGGTTGATGAACGCTGTCATGATCAATTCTGTACTGTTTTTTCGGCATGATTAACCACAACACCAGATAAACCAAAATACCCGGGAAGGCGGCACTCATGATTGAAATCACCACAAAAATTAGACGTAATAAATTTGCGTTCCAACCAAAACGTTCAGCAATACCACCCATCACACCTGCAATCATGTTTGAGCGGTTAGAGCGATATAAACCAACATTGGCCATTAAAATCTCCTGATTAAAAATAGGTGTGAATCCTAAAACTAGATCCATACTTAAAGAAATGGAGTTTGCTTAAGCTTTTTAAAGTGCTGATTAAAAATAAAATCGTTAAGTAATGTTAATAAAGATTAAAACCAGATCTAAGAGCTACTAACATAGTGAAAATTCTATTGAACTCTTGTGTAAAGTTCAGCAGCTTTGCTGTGTGCTTTTTGCTCGCCATTTTTCCTATTTAGGTTTATTAAAAATGAAATTGGATGTATCCCGTTGTACATTAAGCAGTTTTTTTAAATGTAGCCTGGTGTTGGGGAGTATGGTGATTTTGCAGGCTTGTGATCAGCAGCAAGTCAAACCTGAACAGGAAAGTCAGGCGACCTCAGAAGAAGGTGTTAAAATTTCCGCTCCCAATACAAAGGCCGATGTAGTGACCGTCAGTGCCAAATCCTTAACTCAGGTCGCAGGGCAGGCGACTCTTCCGGCAGAAGCTGATTTAAACCCGGCAACTGTACCAGAGGATGCCAAGGCGTTTATAGGCCGCTATCATACTGAAATCGACTGTGATGGCCGCTTTGCGCCTTGTACTGAAGGCAAGGCAGAATTTATTTTGACTTTACTACCGGACGGTACGGTGCATCGCAGCATTTTACAGTATGGCAAAGTATTTATTGATAATACCAAAAACAGCACGGCTCACAATATCACCTACCGTAAAGACCGCTGGTTTATCAATCCGGAACGTACCGATGTGGTGGTGAATCTCAAAGAAGGGGCGAGCTTTTACTATAAGATTAAAGATTCAAATCACTTGGTCATGAATCTGGAAAAAATCTATAGTGAAAAGGAAAGAACCAACCGGGAACTATTTGATCGCGGCTATCCGGCACCTTCAAAAGCCTATGAACTGGTCAAAGACACATCCTTTCATATTCAAAAATAATGCCCGATAAAAATCGGCTGATCTGGTCGAAAGCTTAATTCAAATACGATTTAGATTAGACAATAAAGGCGAGTGGTGGGGACGCGTGAGCATAAAATCTAGGCGCAGAAATACACGACCAAAACATCGCAATTTAATTAAAATATCATGAGGGAAATCAGAGAAACATTCTAAGGGAAGAATGGTGGGTCGTCCGCGATTCGAACGCGGGACCAACGGATTAAAAGTCCGCTGCTCTACCAGCTGAGCTAACGACCCTGAGGAATAAAAATGATAATGACCATTTTTATGACGCAAGAGTGTGGTGTACTTTTACGTGATCCTTTCGGAAGATGGTGGGTCGTCCGCGATTCGAACGCGGGACCAACGGATTAAAAGTCCGCTGCTCTACCAGCTGAGCTAACGACCCATCAAGGAATATCAAATAAGTGGTGGGTCGTCCGCGATTCGAACGCGGGACCAACGGATTAAAAGTCCGCTGCTCTACCAGCTGAGCTAACGACCCTGAACCATCATTCAAACCAGGTTTGAATGTGCAGTGCAAGTCAAGCTAAATAGCTTAAAGCACCACTTTGTTTGATGGAGCGTATTGTAGCAAGATCTCATTTCAGCGCAAGCAAAAAATAACAAAGTTGCCCATGTTTGATTATAAATACAACAATTATGCTTTATCTAAACAAAAAATAGGCAACTTCAGTACTTAGAAGCGATATTGATAGGCCTGAATATTGGCAAAAATCTCTGCGGTGAGCTCGAAATATGCCGTTGCACCTGGCAATAACACCAGCAGGCGTTCATCGGTTTTACTCGGATCAAATGCTTGCTCTTTCAATTTATTTTTCTGATATTTAAAGGTGCCTGTGGTTTCAACTTGCTGTTGTACGCGTAAAAATACTGGTACTGCATAAGCTGGTAAGCATTTTTTAAAGCAAGCGGCCATGGCTGCTAAATCTGCATCATCCAATTTTACATCGGGTTGCAGGGTAATCGCGGCCATACCGGCACGACCATTGGTATTGGGAATTTCTACGCCATACACCACCGCTTCAACGATTTTGTCATACTCGGTCAGCATGTTTTCCACTTCAGTTGTAGAAACATTTTCCCCTTTCCAGCGGAAAGTATCACCCAGACGATCGACAAACTGCGCATGACGGAAGCCGATATTACGCATCAGATCCCCGGTATTGAAGTAAGCATCACCTTTGGTAAATACATTCTGCATGATGACTGACTTGTTTTTTTCGAGGTCGGTATAGCCATCAAAAGGTGAACGACGGGTGATTTTACCAATCAGTAAACCAGTCTCGCCCTTTTTCACCCGTTTACAACGGCCTTTAAGGTCTCGTACCGGCTCATTTTTATCTTTATCAAAGGCAATAATGGCATACGGTGTGGGTGAGAAACCGACGGTATTGTCAAAATTGAAAATATTGCTAAAACCGACATTGCCTTCACTGGAGGCATATAGTTCCAGCACTTCCTGAATGCCAAAACGGAATTTAAATTTATCCCAGATATTTGGGCGCATCCCATTTCCAATCATCTTGGTCACGCGGTGGCCTTTTTCCAGTTCAGATGAGGGAGCATCCATCAGATAGCGGCACAGCTCACCGACATAACCAATCGCAGAGGCATCAAATTTTTGTACATCCTTCCAGAAAGAGGAGGTCGAAAATTTACGCCGAATCGCCAGGGTGCTGCTACCTGCAATGACACCGCACCAGCACACCACCATGCCTGTGGCATGATAAAGCGGCAGGGTACAGTACATCACATCATCTTGATTGAGGTTTAGCACATGCCCATAGGTGCCATAAGCGAGCGTCCAGCGGCCATTGGTAAAGATCACCGCTTTAGGTAGGCCCGTCGTGCCCGAGGTGTAAATATAGAACAGCCCGTCTTTGCCCTGCACCGAATGGGTGGTTGATGGATTGACTTTGGGAGCAAGATCGGTTTTTTCAGCCAGGTTGATAAAGCCTTCAGGCGCCTGACCCGGATCGGCTTGAGTATTTTGATCCGCAAACCAGTGTAAGCGGTCACTGCTAATATTCAGGTCATTACGAATCTCGTTAACTGCATGACGGCACTCTTCGCCGACAATCAGGGCAATCGGTTTGACCAGGTTGATACTATGCGTCAGCACCTTGCCGACTTGAGAGGTATTCACTAAAGCGGTCGTCACACCCAGTTTGGCCAGACCAATTACACTGGCAATCAGTTCAGGACGGTTCTCGACCATCACGGCAACGACATCACCTTTCTTGGCACCCAAGGATAGATAGAAATGGGCAATCTGGTTGGCCCAGGCATTGAGAGCAGCATAGCTATAGCTTTGCTCTTCAAAACGCAAGGCAATGCCTTCCGGGTTACGCTTGGTGGCTTTTTCAAAAGCCAGACCCAGGCCGGCCGGTGTGTTCGGAGTACGTAAATATGCCTGTCTTAGACCAGTGAGCAAATTGGGCACTTTGGTCAAGAAAGCCGGGATTTTGGCAGCGACATCTGCAATCCCAATCAGATCGTGTGGTTTCATTTGGGTCATGAGAATCCTATTTATTTTTCGTATCCGATACGTTCAATTTATATACAGTAGACGAGCTAGCCATCTTTTAGCGTTAAAACACTAGTGCAATCAACCTATTCTGACTAAATCTAGCAAAAAAAACCTAGTCACCGAAATGACTAGGTTTTTTTATATGACTGCAATTGAGCAAATTATGATTCAGTTGCAGTATTGGCTTTTTTCGGTGGACGACCACGTGGACGACGTGGACGAGCAGCCTGTTTCTCCGCTTTTTCAGCTTCGCTGGCTTCAGTGTCTTCTGTTGTTACTTCGGCCTGATCTTGGGCTTCTGTAACAGGAGCTTGTGATTCAGCATTTGCTTCAACTGGCGCAGCATCTTCAGGTTGAGCTTCAGTCACTGGAGTCTCTTCTGCAGGAGCTGCATCTACTGGTGCCGTCGTTTCAGTGGCTTGTTCAGCTGGCTGAGCATTTACGGTTTCTTCAATAGCTACTTCAGTGGCTACTGGAGTTTCAGTTGCTGCTGCTTCAGCTGACTCTGCTTGCGCTTCTGCTGCTACAGGTGCTTCTGGCGCAGTTTCAACTGCCGGAGCTGTTTCTACTTTAGCCTGTTGCTTGGCTTGTTGTAGGGCCTGTTCTGCAGCCTGTTTAGCTAGACGGCGACGCTCACGTGGATCGTTTGCGACACGTTTGTCCGACACCGGTTTTGGTGGAGTCAGGTCCAGAACTGGAGCAGGCTCTGCTTCAACCTTGGCTACGGTTACTTGAACATCACGGGTAACCGGTTTTTTCTCTGCGGCAGGCGATGCTGCAGCCACCAGACTCGCGTTGTACTCTTTTGTGAACTTCTCTAGAGCACGGTTGAAGGTTGGCAATAAACCAAACTGTTCAATCAGTACGGAGCAGTCTTCACCATAAACATGGCGAATCAGGCTACCAATGGTGAACTGACCCAATGTTGGTACTTGTGACGGAGTCAACTTCTGAACTGTGGCCTGTTGAGGCTGGCCTTCACGCTGCTGACGGCGACGCTGACGCGGATCGTTGCTGGCACGTGGTTTTTCAGCACTTGATTCTTCAGTTGGCACAACTTCTTCAACAGGGGCTGTCAGTGCAGCTTCCACTACATTTTCAGCCGCGGCTTCTTCAACTGGCGCATCTGCCAGTGCAGTAACTTCAACCGCTGGCGTTGCAACTGCAGCATTGTCATTCAATGCCACGATTTCGCTTTTTGCCTGGTCAATATTCACGACCATAGCGGTTGGCATCACGACTTGACGTGGTGCATCAACCAATTCAACACGAAGCTGCTTGTCGTTGACTGCTGGAGCTTCAACGACTGCAGGTGCTGCTTGTTGAGCCTGCTCATTCAGCACGCTTGGATCGCGGTGGCGATTTGGACGTTCCTGACGTGGCTGGTTACGGCGGTCACGACGTGGCATTGCCTGTTGTGGCTGTTGTTCATTGTTTTGAACATCATTTTGCTGAGATGGCTCGTTGTGATGCTGACGGCGAGAATTACGCTTGTTTTCACGTGCTTCATGACGTTGCTCTTGACGAGATACCTGAACCACTTCTTCATGCACCTGATGTTGCTGAGGAGCGGAAGCTTCAGACTGAACCTGCTCACGCGGTTCTTTGTGCTTCGGATTACGTGGTTTTTTGTTGTTATGACGCGGTGCTCTTTCATCACGTTCAGCCGGTTTTTCAGCATCACGTTCCTGTTTTTGCGCTACAGTCGATGGTGCCAGGTAAGCATTGCTGCTTGCCGGAGCAGCAGGTTGAGATACTTGCTGTGGAGCAGGTTGTGCCACCGGTGCAGACAATTGACCGAACTGACCACGGCTCACCGCACCGCCATTGATCATTTGTTCAATTGCTGCAGCTGCATTGTTGGCAGTACGCGATTGATCAACAGTCGCAGCCTGTTTTTGAACAAAGAGGTTTTCTAACCAGGCACATGGGCTAGATGCAGGAGCAGCAACTTGTGCTTGGGCAGGAGCTTGTTGCGCAACAGGTACTTGCTGTGCATTTTGGTTTTGCTGGTTACGGCGTTTATTGTTTCTGCCGTTGTTTTGCTGTTGAGCAGGCGCTGGTGCAGCAGCATGCGTATGTTGTTCTTCTTCTAAATGCCATTCAGATGACTCATAGCCCAACTCTTTTTCACTTGAACGAGTTGCTTCAGTACGTTCATAGCTGGTTGGTGCAAAGCCTTCGGCATTATAAGTGATTTCATAATGCGGTGTTTCCAGATGCGGATGCGGCAGCACAGTGACACGTACATTTGAAGTCTGTTCTAAATAGACCAAGGTGTGACGTTTTTCATTCAATAAGAAGGCAGCAATTTCGACTGGAACTTCGACTTGAACTTCACCATGACGTTCACGTAACGCGATCTCTTCCACTTTACGCATAATCGAAAGTGATAAAGAACGAAGATCACGAACCATGCCGGTACCATGGCAGCGTGGGCAAACGTAGCCAGTCGCTTCTTCAAGAGAAGGACGCAGACGTTGACGGCTCATTTCCATCAAACCAAAACGTGACAATTGACCGAACTGGATACGGGCACGGTCACTTTGCGTCGCTTCACGCAGCTTCGCTTCCACCATACGCTGGTTGCGGTCTTTAGTCATGTCGATGAAGTCGATCACCACCAGACCACCGATATCACGTAAACGTAATTGACGCGCGATTTCTTCTGCCGCTTCAATATTGGTATTTAACGCGGTGTCTTCAACGTCGCTACCGCGAGTCGATTTTGCCGAGTTAATGTCAATTGACACTAAAGCTTCAGTTTGATCGATTACGATCGAACCGCCTGAAGGAAGTTTTACTTCACGTTCATAAGCAGTTTGAATTTGACTTTCAATCGCGAAATGCGCGAATAAAGGTTCATTTAAGGTATAAGTTTTCAGTTTTTCTAACTGACGTGGCATTACCGCTTTTACGAAGTTATAGGCTTCGTTATAGGCTTGTTCTGAGTCAATCAGGATTTCAGCAACATCATCACGCAGGTAGTCACGAATGGCACGTGTTACCACACCCGCTTCCTGATGTACCAGCATTGGCGATGGGCCTGAACTTGCCGTGCTCTGGATTTGTGCCCAAAGGTCTAACAAGTGTTGTAAGTCGAGTTGCAATTCTTCTTGTGAACGGCCAATCCCGGCAGTACGCACAATCACACTCATACCACGTGGCACGTTCAGTGTTGCCAGCATTTCTTTCAGTTCTTCACGCACTGAACCGGAAATCTGACGGCTGATACCACCACCTTTCGGGTTGTTTGGCATTAATACCAAATAACGGCCAGCAAGTGAGATAAAAGTAGACAGGGCAGCGCCTTTGTTGCCACGCTCTTCTTTTTCCACCTGAACCAGAAGTTCGGTGCCTTCAGTGATCAGTTCACGGATATTCGAAGTTTGGCGAGGGTCGGCTTTGTAATATGAATTCGCGATTTCACGCATTGACAGGAAGCCTTGGCGACCTGCACCGTATTCAACGAATACAGCTTCTAAAGAAGGTTCAACGCGAGTCACGTGACCTTTGTAGATATTGGATTTTTTTTGTTCACGGGTACGATTTTCTAAATCAAAATCGTAAAGACGCTGACCAGTGACAAGTGCAACGCGAATTTCTTCGGCATGTGTTGCATTAATCAACATACGTTTCATGGGTGTAACACCTTATAGTGATACACAGCAAAAAATCGCTATACACGTAGCGAACATCACACATCACGGATCAATGGCTCAAATCTGCAATGAATTTCATTGTGGTTTGAGTCTTTTATGACCGAGCTCTATTTAATATAGATGGGCTTCGGTTTTTGATTCACGTATTGATGATGGCAATACGGCTTCAATCTTTAAACGGATTAAAGTCACCTGAACGCTTCACTGGCGGACGAGCGGTGCATTGGATGTGTGTAACTTTCACTGTCACATTGCTCGAAGATCATCCCTTCTTTATAGAAAGTGTCTTGATACGGAATTGTCGTCGTATCTTTACAAACTGTGCAGATCCAATGCATCAACGCTGTAGCCTGAAGTCGTCTTCAGGTTGCGACTAATCTGATGTGTATCAGTTTACGTTTAAAAACCAACAAAGTTGGCGACATATTTTTTAAGACAAACTGATTTATGTACCTGAGGTACAATTAAACGCAACAGTTTGCTTTGTTTGCCGATATAATAAGCCTTCGGCGTGGCATAATTCTTTGGGGACCTTCCCGTATCATGTGAGTCTTTAATTGAACAATCAAGTTCAGAAAAATCTGAAATGATTCAACTTTTACTCACAAACGATGGTTTCCGTGCGCTGACTATATCAAACCTTGCATCATCTGCCTATGGGCTAAGCTTATGTTTCTTGTGTAAAGCATAACCTAAGTGATCAGTTTTTAATCAATTTTAGTATTTTTTGGGTCATAGTAACTGTATGAATTCTACGCAACAATGGCAAAACGTCACTTGGTTTGAAGTGGATGAACATCAAGATGGACAACGCATCGATAATTTCCTGTTTAGTCGTCTGAAAGGTGTGCCAAAAAGCCGTATCTATCGTCTGATTCGTGAAGGCCAGGTTCGCGTTAATAAAAAACGCATTAAAGCAGAAACCAAACTCGCAATCGGTGACCAGATTCGCGTTGCGCCGATTCGCTATGAACAAAAAGATGAATCTGCTGCACCTGTTTCTGACAAAGTGGCACAAGGCTTATTGGCCCGTGTGATTTATGAAGATGAAGGTTTGATGGTCGTGAATAAACCTTCCGGGATTGCTGTGCATGGTGGTAGCGGTGTGGCCTATGGCCTGATTGAGGGCTTGCGTGCCGCAACCGGTAAAAAGTATCTGGAACTGATTCACCGGATTGACCGTGATACTTCCGGTCTGGTGATGATTTCCAAAAAGCGTAGCGTGTTGAAAACATTACAAGATATGTTGCGTGAACATAAAATCAAAAAAACCTATGCCGCTGTGGTAAAAGGGCAGGTCAGTCTGGATAAACAGCTGATTGATGCACCTTTACATCGTTATGAGCTGGCCAATGGTGAACGTCGCGTCTGCGTGTCACCGAAAGAAGGCAAAGAGTCTAAAACCCAGTGGAATGTGCAAGAGCGTTTTATGCATGCCACATTGGTGTATGCCTCTCCGCTTTCTGGTCGTACCCATCAGATTCGTGTTCATGGTTTGAGCATTGGTCATCCGCTAGTAGGCGATGAAAAGTATGGGCATGAAACGGAATATCGTGGGCCAAAACCACGCCGTTTGTGTTTACACGCAATGCGTCTGGACATTCCAGGATATCCAGCGATTGAAGCGCCATTACCGGAAGATATGCAGAGTCTGGTGGCGCAGTTAAGAGCGCAGAAAGCGGATAAACCGGCTGCTCAGTAAGGACTTATTTTTTTCTTTTAATAAATTCAATCCACCCTCACCTTCCTTTGAAAAGGAGGGAATTCCCCTCTTTCTTAAAGAGGGGCTAGGGAGAGGTGTTAAAGCTACTTAACCCTGAATCAAATCTAGGAAATCTTTATGAACATACCTGCAAAATTGGTCATTTTTGATTGGGATGGCACTTTATTTGATTCAGTTGGTCAAATCGTGGCGAGTTTGCAGTTTGCCGCACAGCAATTTCAGCAGCCTTTAACGAATGCAGATGCCAAAAGCATTATTGGCCTAGGTTTGCCTGAAGTCGCGCAGCGTTTATTCCCGGCAGTACCAGAATTACATACGGATATTTTGCAGGCTTATTCCGACCATTATGTTGCCAACTCGTCAGGAGATTCCTGGTTTGAAGGCGTAGCGCACATGCTCGCAGATTTACAGCAGCAAGGCGTAAAGCTGGCTGTTGCTACAGGTAAAAGTCGTAAAGGTCTGGATCGTGTATTGAAACAGACGAACAGTGAGGAGCTGTTTGTGACTACGCGCGCAGCCAGCGAAACCCATTCTAAACCTCATCCACTCATGTTAGAAGAAATTCTGGCGGAAACCGGTGTGCAGGCTGAACATGCGATTATGGTCGGTGATACGTCTTATGATCTGGAAATGGCGAAAAATATTGCCATGCCAAGCGTTGGGGTAAGTTATGGCGTGCATGCGCCTGAACTTTTGGCTCAATTTAATCCAGTCTGTATCGTGGATGATGTGGCTGCTTTACATACTGCATTGTTGGCTAAAGTCCAATGGAAACAAGCAGTTTAATCCATTATCTTGGTTGCAGTGAAAAACAAGTATTTCCCCGGTTTGAATTGGCTGGGGAGTGCTGCAGATTTAATCGCTGGTTCTTATCTTTTAGTCTAAAGTCGTAATTGTACTGATTTTATTCGGTCATATTATGGCAGTTATTTTGCTAAATAACGATGTGTTTTAAATAATAAGATTTTGTTTTATTTAGTTTTTCATAAATTATTCTTATAGATAATAGCTATAGCAAAAAATAAAATAACTATTGGCACAAACGCCGTATTTTTCCCATCCTAAAACTGTTTATTCCTATGCTCGCTCTGAGAAAGGCAGTCCATACGGATGATCAGCCTGATCATGTCCATATTTTCTGTCCCTCTTAGATCCCGGCATAAGCCTAATTTTTGCAGTTTAAGGAAACATTGATGTCGAATTCTGCTGTTGTTGAATCAGTTGCACAAGCACTTCGTAGCGCTGAATTATCACAAACTGCGATTGCACCGATTCGCCCGGAACTTGGCGGTGAAAGTGCTGACGTAGATATCGCCTATGCCGTTCAGGAAGTGAATACCGAGCGTGCTTTGTCTGAAGGTCGCCGTCTGGTGGGTCGTAAAATCGGTTTGACGTCTAAAGTCGTTCAAGCGCAACTGGGTGTAGATCAGCCGGATTTCGGTATGTTATTTGCCGATATGGCTTATGGCGATGGTGAAGCAATTCCAGCCGGCCTTCTGATTCAGCCGAAAGTTGAAGCAGAAATCGCATTGGTGATTAACCAGGATTTAACCAAAGAAAAACACACGTATGCAGACATTATCAGCGCAACTGATTATGCACTGCCTGCAATTGAAGTGGTCGATAGCCGTATCGAAAACTGGAAAATTAGCCTGATTGATACTGTGGCGGATAACGCATCTTCTGCTGCATTTGTCTTGGGTTCTCAGCCGGTTAAGTTAGAAAAACTTGATCTTGTGAACTGCAAGATGGTGATGACGCGCGGTGAGGAAGTCGTTTCTCAAGGCGTGGGTAAAGCATGTCTTGCAAACCCATTGAATGCTGCTGTTTGGCTTGCAGATGAAATGGTGCGTCGTGGCCGTCCGCTTTTAAAAGGCGACATCATCTTGACGGGTGCTTTAGGTCCAATGGTTGTGGCGCAACCAGGTGATGAATTCAAGGTTGAAATTGAAGGCTTCGGTTCAGTAACCGCTGCATTCGCTGCTGAATAATCAAGATTCCAAGAGAGTACATTCATGAAAAAGATTAAATGTGCAATGATCGGTCCAGGGAATATTGGTACTGATTTGCTTTATAAATTACAACGTAGCGAATGGTTAGAGCCTGTTTGGATGGTGGGGATTGACCCGACTTCTGAAGGTTTGGCGCGTGCTGCGAAAATGGGTTTAAAAACCACAGCTGAAGGTGTCGATGGTCTGCTTCCTCATGTGATTGCTGATGACATCAAAATTGCATTCGATGCAACTTCTGCCTATGTCCATGCTGAAAACAGCCGCAAGCTGAATGAACTTGGCGTGTTGATGATCGACTTAACGCCTGCTGCGATTGGTCCATTTTGTGTACCACCAGTCAACCTTGAAGCATTGCTACAAGCGGGCGAAGTACCAAACGTGAACATGGTGACATGTGGCGGTCAGGCAACGATTCCGATGGTGGCTGCGGTTTCTCGCGTTCAACCTGTTGAATACGGCGAAATCATTGCAACTGTATCGACTAAGTCGGTTGGTCCGGGAACGCGTAAAAACATTGATGAATTCACACGTACCACTGCGGGTGCAATCGAGAAAGTCGGCGGCGCGAAACAAGGTAAAGCGATCATTATCATTAATCCGGCTGAGCCACCTTTAATGATGCGTGACACAGTACATTGCTTGGTTGAAGGTGAGCCGGATCAGGCAGCGATTACTGAATCTGTACATGCCATGATCAAGGAAGTTCAAAAATACGTACCAGGTTACAAGCTGGTAAATGGTCCGGTATTTGATGGCAACCGCGTATCAATTTACTTGGAAGTTGAAGGTCTGGGTGACTTCCTGCCGAAATACGCAGGCAACCTGGATATTATGACTGCAGCAGCTGCACGTACTGCAGAAATGTTCGCAGAACACGTGTTCAACGCCGCTGAAGCTTAAAGGAATACCAAAATGTCTAAGATTATTGTTCATGATATGACTTTACGTGATGGTATGCACCCGCAGCGCCATCAAACGACTGTTGAGCAAATGATTGCAATTTCAACAGCACTTGATGATGCCGGCGTACCTTTAATTGAAGTAACGCACGGTGACGGCCTTGGCGGTTCATCAGTGAACTACGGTTTTGCTGCTGCAACGGATGAAGAATATTTATCCGCTGTTGTGCCACGTATGAAAAATGCAAAAATTTCTGCATTGCTTTTACCTGGTATCGGTACGGTTGACCATTTGAAAATGGCACATGAAATTGGTGTCTCTACCATTCGTGTGGCGACGCATTGTACTGAAGCGGATTGTTCTGAGCAGCACATCACCGCTGCACGTAAACTAGAAATGGACACCGTCGGTTTCTTAATGTTGGCGCATATGGCATCTCCTGAAAAATTGCTTGAAGAAGCAAACAAGATGGTGTCTTACGGTGCAAACTGTATCTATGTGACAGATTCAGCAGGTTATATGCTTCCTCAAGACGTTATTGATCGCGTAGGTCACTTACGTCAACACTTGGACCCAAGCATTGAGCTTGGTTTCCACGGTCACCACAACTTAGGTATGGGTGTATCGAATACTGTTGCTGCTGTTCAAGCAGGTGCAGTACGTGTTGACTTGGCATCTGCAGGTTTGGGTGCTGGCGCAGGTAATACGCCACTTGAACTGTTTATCGCTGTGGCAAACCGTATGGGTATGGACACTGGCGTTGACTTGTTCAAAGTACAAGATGTTGCTGAAGATCTAGTGATTCCAATGATGCACAACCCAATTCGTGCAGACCGTGATGCGGCTACTTTAGGTTATGCGGGTGTTTACTCTTCATTCCTGTTGTTTGCTAAACGCGCTGAAGCGAAATATGGCGTATCTGCACGTGAAATCCTGATGGAACTTGGTCGCCGTGGTACGGTAGGTGGTCAGGAAGACATGATTGAAGACCTGGCATTAACCATGTCTAAAGCGCGCGAGTTACAAGCTTAATTTTTAATGCATTCGTATTAAAATAAGGCTAATAAAAAAGCATCCGATTTGGATGCTTTTTTATTATTAAGTAGATTTAATAATATATTAAAACTCTGATCTCAGATATTTTAGTTATAGTGCTATGTGAAGATTATTTCAGTTTAATTTTTTCCTTAAACATAAAAACGATAAATAAAAAATATTATCTTAAAGTTTTTAAAAAAATTGCGCTTATTAATAAAGGAAACAGAAATTTGAATTAAATATCTGGTCAAATTTTTATTTTCTTTAATCGGTTTAAAATCTAAGAGATTGAGTGCTTAAATCTGGGCTTGGAATATGCAGAGCTAAAAGAGCAAAAGTTTAATACTGTGGTCGGATTTTTTATTTAAACCGACTTGCGCATGATGGCTGCATGGATTTTATCAGCTGAATGGGGAACTCATCATGCGTCGTCACAATTTATGGATTGCAATGCTTACTGCGACAGCAACTTTAGGGACAACTGCAACGAATGCAGACTTTATTGACGACAGCAATGTTCAACTCAAATTTAAAAACTTTTATCTAGACCGTCAGTATCAAGATGACTACTCATCACGTAATTGGGGTTCTTGGTCACAAGGGGTGACTCTGGATGCCAAGTCCGGTTATCACGATATCGGTGGTGGTGTGCAGGTTGGTGCTGATGTACTGGTGCAACATGCAGTCAAACTCAATGGCCGTGATAAAAATCCGGACTGGGTTTTACCGCACGATGGCAAAGAGTCAAAAGACCATTTCGGTAAAGTCGGCGCGACCTTAAAAGCCAAAGTGTCACAAACTGAACTGAAAGTCGGTGAGTTATTGCCGGTATCTCCAGTCTTGGTATTCGATCCATCGCGTCAGTTATTGACGACTTATAGTGGTGCCTGGTTAGAGTCTAAAGACCTTAAAGATACCAAGTTAACTTTGGCGTATATTGATGGTATTAACAATCGTTATGATAATCAATTCCGTGATTTAACTAAATTTAATCCACCACAATTTGATAATGGCGCTGAATCAGATGGTATGTGGATTGCTGGTGTAGATCATCAACTAACAAAAGAGTTGGGTGCAAGTTATTGGTATGCCGATGTTCAAGACATTTATCAACAGCATTATCTAGGTGTGAATTACAAAACTGCGCTTGGTGAAAAAACCAAATTAGATAGCCATATTCGTTACTTCGATAACTCGGAGTCAGGTGACAAGCTATATGGTGAGATCGATAACCAGGCTGTGTCTGTCGCCGCAAAAGTGAATCATGGTGCACATAGCGTAGGTGTGGGTTACCAGCAAATGTTTGGTGATAGCGCATTCCCGACATTGGGTGGCTGGGTGCCACAGCCTTATCTGGCGAACTGGGGGGTAGCGACCTTTACCGCGCCAGAAGAAAAGTCATGGAGTGTTTCTTATGGCTATGACTTCTCTGAAATGGGTGCAAAAGGCTTAAACGCAACAGCCGTATATTTCAAAGGTTATGATCAGAAAGGTACTGGGGCGTATCAAGGTCAAAACTTCAACACAGATGAAGTAAATGCAATTGTTAATTACACTGTGCCAGAAGGTAAATTAAAAGGTTTGGGTATACAGGGAATGTATATTGATGTGAATTTTGCCAATCCAGCAAAACCAGACCTGCAAGAATACCGTGTCGCCACCACTTATACGCATAAATTCTAATACCCGTATATTTTAAAAGCAGTCAGTCTTCTGGCTGCTTTTTGGTTTAAGCGTTGCATTGTTTCATTAAAGGCTTGGATTGAGTAGTGTTTTATTTTAAATTAATATATAAAACAAATACTTAAATTATATCTATTTTGTAGGGTGCAATCGTAATTTTGTATCAGTTTGCTGCGGCTGAGCGGTTAATATAAGGGTGTACACAAGTCATTTTAATGAGTCAACTTGACGTCGAATTCTTGAAAATAGAGGGACACGCAAGCGAAAGACTGTAAGAGGAAGCAATATGAGCACTGTTCAAATCCCTGACTATCAAACAGATCCATTCTTTGGCTTAGAAGACAAATGGATTGAAACCGCTGAAGGCGAGTTGACCCATTACCACGAAATTGGTGAAGGTACGCCTATTCTATTTTTACACGGTTCAGGTACAGGTGTATCGGCTGCAGCAAACTGGTGGTTAAACCTGCCACAAATTGGCGAGCAGGCGCGTTGTATCGCGATTGATACCGTTGGTTATGGCCAAACTGTGGTTGCGCCGGGTACTGAATATGGTATCCGTGCCTGGGTAGATCATGCGATTCGTACGCTAGACGCTTTGGGTATCGAAAAAACCTGGTTGGTCGGTAACTCTCTGGGTGGCTGGTTAGCATTCCAGATGGCATTGGATTATCCAGATCGTATTTTGGGTATCGTGTCTATGGGTACGGGCGGTGCGAAACAGACAGCTGCACTTAAAGCTCACGCAAACCCAGTTCTTACAGAAGAAGGAATCAAGAAAACCCTTTCTATGTTTGTCGTAAACAAAGACCTGATTACAGATGAACTGGTAAAAGTACGTTTTGCTTCTGCTGCAAATGACTATGCATCAAATCGTTTAATGGATGTGGTTGGCGCACGTGACCGTGACCGTTTCGAATTCCCATTAGACTTCGAAAAAATGAAAGACATTACTGTGCCTGTACTATTGATTCATGGTACGCAAGACGTGGTGATTCCGGTTTCTCGTACTTGGGACATCCTGAACATCGTGCCAAATGCTGATGCACATATCTTCAGCCAATGCGGTCACTGGTCTCAAGTTGAAAAAGCAGATGAGTTCAACACTGTGATCAAAAACTACCTGGCTGTTCACGGCGTAAAATAAGTTTGATATAGTTTTAAAAAAGGATGGCTTTGGTCATCCTTTTTTATATCGGAAATATTTAAGGTAGCGCACCTAAGTGAGTTTGATTCTCATTTATTTGAATAAATATAAAAATCTAATAATTTTTATAGGCTTGAGCTATTTAAACTGAGAAAAATCCGAATGAAACTTTATTAGACTTAAGTGGTAAATGCAGTACATTTAGAGCTAAAAATACACAATTTGGGTCAAGGGCAAGTGAAAAATTTAAGCGCCAGAAATAGATTCTTTATTATAAAATAGAATTAAAAATGGATTCTTAAGCATAAAATAATAAAACAAAAAAAGCACATGCCTATCATAAGTTGAATGGCATATGCCTAATGCAGGGAAGAAATAGGATTAATTTTGTTCGCTACGGTTAATATCCAGATAGAACACACGGGTCAAAAGCTCAAGAAATTTGCTCACGACATAGGATTTGTTGTTTTTATGGTAGCTGACATACAGGTCTAAATAGGGCAACTCCACGTCCAGCGGACGAATCACGGTATTATCCATGGTTAGTGGTGCAATATAGCCAGGCAAAATGGTACAGCCTAGGCCCATTCCGATCGAGTTGATATTAAATAAAATATTATCGGCCTTTTGCACGATATTGAGTTCAATGCCGTTGGCTTTGGCAAAGTCCAGAATAGCCTGGTTCAGGGTCAAGGACTGCTCTGCTGATGGAATAATAAAATCAATACCATTCAATGCTTTAACAGGAATTCTTTCGTATTTTGCTAAGGGATGATCTTTAGGCAGGAGAAAAATCAGCGGTTCACGAATCACGAACTGGCTTTCAATTTCATCACTATTGAAATTATGACGGGTAAATGTCAGATCTAGATCACCTTTTTTTAACAAACGCATTTGCTCATTGTTGTTCAGGCTGAGCAGTTCAATTTTTAAATCCGAGTTCTGTACACGTAGATTTGGCAAGATATACGGGAAGATTTTCATCTCGGCCACCGGTACAAAACCGATGCGGAGCATTTGCTGCTTGGCCTGTGACACCTGACGTGCCATGGCAACGGCTTTGTCCGCCTGTGCCAGGGTGAGACGAGCCTGTTCCAGGAATACGGCGCCTTCTTCGGTCAGCTCTACTTTACGTTTGGTTCGGTTGAGTAGCTTTACCCCGACATCTTCTTCCAGGTCTTTGATTTGCTGGCTAAGTGAGGGTTGAGCCGTATAAAGTTTAAGTGCTGCCTTACTAAAATTGAGCTCTTCAGCAACGGTGATAAAGTAGCGAAGGTGTCGTAATTCCATGTCATCAACCCAAAGAGTAATCCAAAAAATGTCTTACTATAATTTCCTCAAAGTATAATCTATAAACAACTATGTCGTGAAGATTATTTTCCCATTCATAAACTAAATGCTCTGGCGGAATTAATAGATGTTTTAATATAAAAATTCACGTGCTTAATAATTGCTTTAAGCTCTTAATTGAAACAAAAAAAATATTTCCCGAAAAACGCTGTCAAATCCATCATCGTTGAAAAGTTGAGTCTATTACTTTGTGCCAAAGATAGGTCACAGGAGAGCTTTTCATGAGTGGAAAAATTGATGTGCGCGAAATCGATGCTTTAGTCGATGCACAAAATGGACGTATTACGCCATCTATTTATACAGATCCTGACATTTACGAATTAGAACTCGAACGTGTTTTCGGTCGTACTTGGTTATTCCTTTGCCATGAAAGCCAAATTCCTAAGGCTGGTGATTTCTTCAACACCTACATGGGCGAAGATCCAATCATTGTGGCACGTCAAAAAGATGGCTCAATCAAAGCATTTTTAAACCAGTGCCGTCACCGTTCTATGCGTGTAAGCTTCGCTGACTGTGGTAATACCCGTGCATTTACTTGCCCGTACCACGGCTGGTCATACGGCATTGACGGTTCTTTAAAAGATATCCCGCTTGAAGATCGTGCTTACCCACATGGTGCATGTAAAGAGCAATGGGGTCTGGTTGAAGTGAATCGTGTGAAGTCTTACAAAGGCTTGGTATTCGCTTGTTGGGATGAAACCACACCTGATCTTGAAGAATACATGGGCGATATCGCTTGGTACTTAGATGGCGTTGTTGACCGTCGTCCAGGTGGTACAGAAATTATCGGTGGTGTCCACAAGTGGGAAATCGAGTGTAACTGGAAATTTGCGGCTGAACAGTTCGCATCTGACCAATACCACGCCTTGTTCTCTCACGCTTCTGCGATCCAAGTATTGGGCGCGAAACCAGACGACGAATCTTCTAAGAAATTAGGTGCTGCACAAACGGCTCGTCCAGTTTGGGAAACTGCCAAAGACGCGATCCAGTACGGTTCACGTGGTCATGGTTCAGGCTTCTTCTTCACAGAGAAACCAGACGCAAACGTATGGGTTGACGGTGAAGTTGCCAACTACTTCCGTGAAACTTACGACGAAGTTAAAGAGCGCCTAGGCGAGACTCGTGCACTGCGTCTTGCAGGTCACAACACCATGTTCCCAACTTTGTCTTGGTTGAACGGTACTGCAACACTTCGCGTATGGCATCCACGTGGTCCAAACAAAACCGAAGTATGGGCATTCTGTATTGCGGATGCTGAAGCATCTCAAGAAGTGAAAGAAGCATTTGAACGTTCTGCAACGCGTGCCTTTGGTCCAGCCGGTTTCCTCGAGCAAGATGACTCTGAGAACTGGATTGAAATTCAAAAAGTTTTACGTGGTTACAAAGCGCGTCAAAATAAACTCATTATGGAAATGGGTAAAGGCAACGAAAAAGTACGTGAAGATGGTATCCCGGGTATCACCAACTACATTTTCTCTGAAACTGCAGCACGTGGTATGTACCGCCGCTGGGCAGATTTATTGATCCATGAAAAATGGGAAGACGTGGAAAAAGCAGCTGACGAATATGAGAAGGAGCTTATGAAATGAGTCAAATCAGCTTAGAACTTCATCACCAAATTAGTCAGTTCCTGTATCGCGAAGCAAAATTGCTAGACGATTGGAAATTCCGCGAATGGTTGGATACGTTAGCTGAAGATATTTCTTACACGCTACGTACCACACCAAACGCACAAACCCGTGACCGTCGTCGTTCAGTTGAACCACCTACCACTTGGGTGTTCAACGATTCAAAAGACCTTTTAGAGCGTCGTGTAGCGCGTCTGGAAACCGGTATGGCTTGGGCTGAAGAGCCTCCATCACGTACCACCCACATGGTGAGCAACGTGATCGTAGAGCCAACTGAAGTTGAAGGCGAATACGACGTGTACGTAACCTATTTGCTATATCGTACGCAAAAAGAGAAAGACATTGTCATTTACTGCGGTAAACGTCATGACAAGATCCGTAAAGTTGAAGGCGGCCTCGGCTTCCAGATCTTCAACCGTAAGATCACGCTTGATCAAGCGACATATAGCTCACATAACCTGAGTGTGTTCTTCTAATGAATAAGATTTTTGTTTGCCAAGTTGACGAATTAGACGAAGGCGAAGCGTTAAAAGTAGATTGTGACGTAAACGGTATCGAAGCGCTGGCTGTATTTAACAATGGCGGTGAATTCTTCGCTATGAACGATAAATGCAGTCATGGTAATGCTTCTATGTCTGAAGGCTATCTGGAAGATGACGGTACTGTGGAATGTCCATTGCATTCAGCACGTTTCTGTTTAAAAACAGGTGAAGCATTATGTCTACCTGCAACTGATCCAATCAAAACTTTCCCAGTGATTGTTGAAGACGGCGCATTATATGTAGAGATGGCAGGAGAGTAATCATGGGTTGGCTACAAGGCGAAGTTGCACTTATTACCGGTGGTGGTTCAGGCTTAGGCTGGGCGCTAGTGGAACGTTTCCTGGAAGAGGGTGCACAAGTTGCCGTTCTTCAACGTTCAAAAGCAAAAGTGGAGGCATTAAACGAACACTTTGGCGGTAAAGTTCTTGCGATTGAAGGCGATGTAGCCAGCTATGCAGACAACGTTCGTGCAGTGAATGCCACTGTAGAGCGTTTCGGCAAACTCGACTGTTTCGTCGGCAATGCCGGGATCTGGGATCATTATGCCGATATCGTCAACACCTCTGGTGAGCAGCTGGGAAAAGCCTTTGACGAGATTATGGGGATTAATACCAAGTCACTCATTCTCGGCGCGAAGGCTGCACTGGAGGCATTGATCGCTTCTGAAGGTTCTATCATATTTACTTTGTCTAATTCGGCACTGTACTCCGCTGGCGGAGGCCCTGTATATACTGCATCTAAGCATGCAGGGGTGGGTATTATGAAAGAATTGGCCTATGAGCTTGCGCCTAAAGTACGAGTGAATGCGGTTGCACCGTCAGGTATGAATGTGAATATCAAAGGCGCAGCGTCGCTCGGTCAGGAAAATGTTGGCCTGCTCGATGCACGTGATCCTGAGAAAATTGCACGTGGTATGCCACTGAATTTCTTGCCTGAACCGGAAGATATGACAGGTTCATACGTACTCTTGGCATCTCGTCAAAATAACCGTCCTTTGACTGGCGTTCTGATCAATGCAGAATGCGGTCTGGGAATTCGTGGCTTACGTCAGCCCCGTGCCGGTTTCTTTGACGAATAAAAATCTGCTTTTAAAAATCTCCCCTTACCCCTCTTTATAAAAGAGGGGGAAAATCTCCCTCCTTTTTAAAGGAGGGTTGGGGAGGATTTAAGTCTTCCTTTTTGGAGTCTCTCATGGCCGTTAAACTTATTTGTGCATCGCACAGTCCTTTAATGGAATTTGCTTCACCACAGGAAAAGCGTAAAGAACAAGCCGTTCGTGATGCTTTTGAAAAACTCTCTGCTGAAGTAAAAGCTTACGACCCAACCCTGATCATTACTTTTGGTCCTGACCATTTTAATGGTTTCTTCTATGACCTGATGCCAAGTTTCTGCGTGGGTATTCGTGCCAAAGCCGCAGGTGACTGGGATTATGGCAAGGACAATGACCATATTGATGTACCTGAAGACAAGGCATTAGATCTGGTTCGACGTGTACTGGATGAAGGCGTAGATGTTGCCTACTCATACCGTATGCAGGCTGACCATGGCGTGACTCAGCCCTTACATTTCCTGTGTGAAGGTAAACTTGATCGTTACCCAACGATTCCAATTTTTATTAATGGCGCTGCTGCACCGATGCCAACCACCAAGCGTACCATCGCTTTGGGCCGTGCTGTGGGTCAATACATCAAATCTTTAAATCTTGAAAATGAGCGTGTGCTTGTTTTAGGTACCGGTGGTCTGTCACATGATCCACCTACACCACAAATGGGTGCAGTACCACCAGAAGTAGAAGAGTTCCTGATTGCAGGCCGTTATCCAACACCTGAAGCACGTCATGCACGTCAATCCAAGATTATTGCAGTGGGTCAAAAGCTGGCAGCAGGGGATACGTCAGTTGCCGTGCCTTTGAATGCTGAATGGGATATTGCCCTGCTAGAAACCTTCAAGCATGCTGATTTTGCAACATTAGAAGCGATGACTGAAGCTGAAATCCGCCATGATGGTGGTCGTGGTGGTCAGGAAGTCCGTTCTTGGATGGCTGCCTTCGCTGCCTTAAGCGAAATGGGTGAGTATGAAATGACCACACATTGCTATGAAGACATCAGCGAATGGATTGCCGGCTTCGGTATCGTATCTGCAGAGTTAAAAGGTTAAGAAAATGAGCAACGTAAACAACATCGTGATCGTGGGTGCTGGCCAGGCAGGTGCGAGCGCAATTTTAGAACTTCGTGGCAACAAGTATGAAGGCAAAATTACCTTAATTGGTGATGAAAGCCATCTTCCTTATGAGCGTCCACCGTTGTCTAAAGATGTGATTCTAAAACCTGAAGAAACCAAGATCGAAATCCTGTCGGAACAGAAACTGGCAGATTTAGGCGTAGAAACGATTCGCGGCAATGGCGTAGCGAAAATTAATGCCGAAGCGAAAACGGTTGAACTCCTGAACGGTGATGTTGTTGCTTACGACAAGCTCTTGCTTGCAACAGGTGGTGCCGCGCGCCGTTTGCCTAATTTCGATGCTTTGGGCAAACACGTCTATACCCTGCGTAACTTGGAAGATTCACAGGCACTGGTGCCTGTACTTCAAGCCGGTCGCCGTATCATCCTGATCGGTGGTGGCGTGATTGGTCTTGAGTTGGCATCATCTGCACGTTACAAAGACTGTCAGGTCACTGTGATCGAAATGGGTCCGATGGTCATGGGTCGTTGTTCACCGCAAATCCTGAGCGAATTCCTGCTGGAACAGCATCGTCAAAACCAGGTCGATGTGCGTCTTGAAACCAAGATTGCAGATTGCCGTTTAGATGGTGAAGAAGTCGTGGTAACGCTGGAAGGCGGTGAAGAACTGCGTGCTGATGCTGTAGTTTACGGAATCGGAATCGTGCCAAATGCACAGCTTGCGCTAGATGCAGGTCTGGATGTTGATGTTGCGATCAAAGTCAATGAACACTGCCAAACCTCGAATGCTGACATTTATGCAGCGGGTGATGTTGCGACTCAGTTACGTGACTGTGGCAATCACCGCCGCGTTGAAACTTGGGAAAATGCCAACCTTCAGGCAGGCATCTTTGCGCGTCACGTGATGGGTGTGGAACATCCGAAAGCCAATCCGGCCTGGTTCTGGACGGATCAGCTGAATATAAACTTCCAGTTTGTCGGCGATATGGCCGCAGCTGAATGGCATATCCGTGGTGAAATGGATGCAGCCAAAGGTGCAGACAATTCATTCGTGATGTATGGTGTGACAGATGGTCAGATCGTTGGCGGGATTACCGTGAATGCAGCCAAAGAAATGCGTCATTTGAAAAAAATGATCAGCAAAAATACGGCGTTTGATGTTGAAAAACATTTGGATATCGCGCAAGACTTACGCAAAATTGCTTAAGTTGTATTGAGATATCTTTGGACAGACCTATGTTTTGCATAGGTCTGTTTTTTATGCACGAAACTTGATGAATTTATCAAAAATTAAAACTTCATCTCAGCATGAATTCGCTATACGCTATTTTTGAAGTTGCTGATCCAGAACTTCTTGGCCTCGTTTAGGAGACTTATGAGTTCTTCATCTTCATTGCCGGTCACGGCAAGTATTTACGCTTTATTGGTGCTGATCTGGGCGACAACGCCACTGGCGATTGTCTGGAGCGTGGCCGAGATTCACCCGATGTGGGTGCTGATCATTCGCTATTTTGGTGCCTCGATTATTGCGTTGTTCCTGTTGAAAATCATGCGCGACCCGCTGCCTTTTGACCGCACTTCAATGAAAAGTTATCTGGCAGGCAGTTTGAATTTAATCGGCGCGCAGCTGTTTATTTATCTGGCGGCCAATTATCTGACCTCAGGATTGATGGCACTGATTTTTGGTTTTTCACCGCTGATCGCCGGTTTAATCGGTCATGTGATTTTAAAAACCCATAAGTTGATCTGGCTGCAATGGCTCGGCATGGCAGTGGCCGTCGCCGGTTTGTGTTTTGTTTTCGCCGACTCGGCAGACAGCAAAATTAATCCTTGGGGTGTGGTGTTAATGCTGATCAGTATGGTGTCTTACATCAGCTCGATCTTCTGGGTTAAACAGATCAGTGCACCCTTGAGTCCGATGTCGCAGGCGACGGGTTCATTGCTGGTCTCCGCAGCGAGTTCAGTCATTTTGGTACCCTTTATCTGGCAACATATGCCGACTCAGTTGCCTAGCACACAGGCAATGATTGGTTTTGTATTTACCATGATCATGTCCTCGATTGTGGCAATGCTGTGTTATTTCTGGCTGATTCGCCGTCTAAATGCTTCGACTGTCTCATTGAGTAATGTGATGACGCCGGTGATTGCTCTGGTATTGGGAGCAACCTTAAATCATGAAATTATCAGCAGTCATGCTTTTGCGGGAATTGCTGTGGTGATGTTCGGGATCATCATGTATTTCTGGAAAGAGTGGCGCGAACAGTATTTTTCCAAGCATTAAAACTGTAAAAACCAAAAGGGCGAAAGCCCTTTTATTATTTGAGTAGAGAGTAAAGTGATTCAACAACGTGGGAGATCACGACTAAGCAACAATTTGTAAAACAACTTTCAAAAATAAATGATTAAGATTTTGATACATAAATCATTCAAGCTTGCACAAGCTTATTTAGGACAGTGTCAGGATGTCTGAATCCAATAAAATCGTAGTTTATGCAGCTCTATTTGGTAATCTGGCGATTGCGCTGGTTAAATTTGTTGCGTCCTATATAACCAATAGCTCTGCCATGTTCAGTGAAGCAATTCATTCGGTAGTGGATACCTTGAATGAAATTTTACTGCTGTATGGGATGAAAAAATCAGAAAAACCGGCAAATGCCAAACATCCTTTTGGTTATGGGCGTGAACTGTATTTTTGGGCTTTTATTGTGGCATTGATGGTTTTTGCCTTGGGTGCGATCGTGTCCATCTATCAAGGGATACAGCATATTCTTCAGCCTGAAGTCATGCGGGATCCATTGATCAATTATATTGTGCTGGGTCTGGCGATTCTTTTTGAAGGATTTTCATGGTCAGTGGCTTTAAAAACCTTTCGTAAACAAAAGGGAAATCTGGGATATTTTGAAGCATTTCGACACAGTAAAGATCCAACGACCTTTACCGTGTTATTTGAAGATACTGCCGCCCTGGTCGGTTTGGTGATTGCTCTGGTTGGTATTTTTCTGGCGCATCAACTGAATATTCCTGAATTGGACGGTGCCGCATCGATTTTAATTGGTATCGTGCTGGCAGTATCTGCCTGGTTTCTGGCACGTGAAACCAAAGGTTTGTTACTGGGTGAAACGGCAGATCCAAAACTGCGTGAAGATGTATTAAACATTGCTCAACAGGATGCGGCAGTTTTCAGTGCCAATGGGGTATTGACTGAGCAGATGGGCGCTCAGCAAGTCATTGCATCATTGAGTCTGGAATTTAAAGATGATTTAACTTCTGATGACATTGAAGCCTGTGTCAACCGGATCGAAGCGCAGATTAAACAGCTGCACCCGGAAATTATTGCTTTATTTGTGAAACCCCAAACCAAGGCCGTATGGCTGGAACGAACTCAAGGTCGTGTATAAAGATCTAAAAAACGCTTGAGGTTGGTATTTTGATCTCAACTTGCCTTTCTCGCACAATTGATGTGATGATACTGAGGTATGGCGAATTTCATCATAAAATCATCAATGGGCAGACATGCTTTTGTCAGCATGGGCTTATAAATATTGAGTATCATTTTGTATTTTTAGACAGAAGGACAAGAGCAATATTTTTCTAGATAATCCCAGACTTCAGCCAGCCATAAGGCCGATGAAATGCCATTTTTTTTGCTAAAAATAACAAAAACATACATGATTTTCTGTGACGGATTTCATACTATGTTGCAGTGTGCCTGTTTTTAGTTTGTATGCTCATTAAAAGATGCACCGCTTGACCATTTCAAGAGGTTGTTGTCTTGCATATAGCGAATAATAAATAGTGGATGTTTATGCAAGATCTTCTCAAAACTAAAAAATTCCAGTTAATCACGGAATCCAGTTGGAAACATCTCTGGTCTAAGCCAGTGTTTGAGTATCTGCATTCAGATCATTTCGACGGAAAACAGTTTCGTAATCTTGAGCATGCTTCTCTATCGCGCGGTCGCTTTGATTTATACAAATGGCTCATTACCCGAAAATCCAAGACCTGGAATGTCAATCTTGACGAAGAGCGTGCCGAGTTTTTTTCTCGTCCGCGCGCATTGCCACAGCAGCGTCCAGATGCAGCTCTGGATGACTGGCAAGTCTGGTTTATTGGTCACGCCACCACATTAATACAGATCGGCCCCTATAATTTCCTGACCGACCCGGTCTGGTCGGAATATGCCAGTCCTTCGGCTTCCACGGGTCCGCAGCGGGTCATTCCGGCTGGCATTGCTCTGGATGAGTTACCCCAGATTGATGCTGTACTACTCAGCCATAACCATTATGATCATATGGATCTGGCCAGTCTGGAATGGCTGCACAACACTTTTGAGATGCCGATTTATACCGGTCTGGGTAATGCCTGGTATTTGCCAGAACATTACACCGTGCATGAAATGGACTGGTGGGAAAATGCCTTTTTTGAAGAGATCCGGATTGTGTATACGCCGGCTCAACATGCCTCAGGGCGCGGTATGCGCGATCAGAACTGTGCACTTTGGGGAGGCTTTTCTTTATTATATGGCAAGGAACATTGTTTCTTTGCCGGAGATAGTGGCTACGCCTCACATTTTAAAGAAATTCGTAAACGTCTGGGTGCACCGCGAATTGCCTTACTTCCGATAGGAGCGTATGAGCCACGTGAACTGATGCGTGCGATCCATATGAATCCGGAAGATGCCTTTCATGCCCATCATGACTTGCAGGCCAAATGCTCACTGGCGATTCATTACCGTACTTTTCAGCTCACAGATGAAGACCGGGATGCACCGGAACATGAGTTGCATGAGATCATCAAGCATTCTTCCAAGTTAATTAATCCGTTTTATTGCATACGGGAAGGCAAGCGGATTATTGTTTAAGCACTTCCTATTAAATGAGTTGAATGGCCAGTACAGACAGCTTCTTCCAGAAAATGGCGTTTATTTTCGCTGGATGGAATCAGGCAATACTCGGTTTTACCAAATAGCCTGTAACGATTTAAAGCAACCACACGATATAGAAAGTCGCGGATAAAGCGCGGAACCAAATAACCTGCGCTCATTAAATTAAAGGGAAAACCGAGATGCTGCAGCACCTTCAGCAAGGCAGTCGATTCGGTATAGAGAGTGCCATCTTGAATGACGAGCATGGTGGTGTAATGCTCGGTTTGCATCTGATAATGTTCGAGCAGTGCCGTACCTAAAGGCGATTGGGCGGAAACCAGTTTAAACTGAATCTTTTTATCGTATTTAATCAAAAACCGTGCCCAGCCATTGCAGATCACGCAAACAGCATCAAATAAAACAATGTCGTGTTGTTGAATGATGTCTTCAATATTCGGATGCATTATTGTATTTCTTTTTGTGCCAGCTTGTTTCTATAGTGCTTGATGCTGCAATAAAAAACCACCCGAAGGTGGTTTCTATACATGTCTAAACTGGCTTAGAGAAAGCTAGGCAAACCTTTGGCTGGATCGCTTTCACGTGCTGCTTGGGCATCTGCTACGGTCATGCCGAGGGCTTGTGCTACGCCTTCGCCGTAGGCTGGATCACAGCTATAACAGTTGCGGATGTGACGGTATTTGATGAAATCTAGTGCATCACCCATTGCTCCGGCCGTGTTATTAAACAGAGCCTGTTTCTGCTGGTCATTCATCAGATTGAACAGGGCACGGGGTTGGCTGAAGTAATCATTGTCATCTTTACGGAAATCCCAGAAATCGGCATCACCGGTAATTTTTAGTGGCGGTTCTCTGAATTCCGGCTGTTCCTGCCACTGGCTGAAACTATTCGGCTCGTAATGTGGCAATGAACCATAGTTGCCATCCATGCGGCCTTGACCATCACGGCGGTTCGAATGAACAGGACAACGTGCAGCATTGACCGGAACCTGTGAATGATTCACGCCAACACGGTAACGCGCTGCATCGGCATAGTTCACCAGACGAGCCTGTAACATACGGTCTGGTGAATAGCTGATGCCCGGTACAAGGTTGCTTGGTGCAAAGGCAGCCTGTTCCACATCCTGGAAATAGTTTTCCGGATTGCGGTTCAGTTCGAATTCACCGACTTCAATCAGTGGATAATCGCCCTTTGGCCAGACTTTGGTTAGGTCAAATGGATGATAAGGCACTGTTTCGGCTTCCAGTTCTGGCATGACCTGAACGTACATTTTCCATTTTGGATAGTCACCACGTTCGATGGCATCAAACAGGTCGGTCTGGCTGCTTTCACGGTCTTTGGCAATCAAGTCTGCAGCTTCAGCATCGGTCAGGTTTTGAATACCTTGCTGGGTACGCATATGGAATTTCACCCAGAAGCGTTCATTCTTGGCATTGATAAAGCTGAAAGTATGGCTGCCAAAACCATGCATATGACGGTAACCGGTCGGGATCCCACGATCCGACATGACAATAGTCACTTGATGCAAGGCTTCAGGCAGTAATGCCCAGAAATCCCAATTATTGGTGGCACTGCGCTTGTTGGTTTTCGGATCACGTTTGACTGCTTTATTCAGGTCAGGGAACTTGCGGGCATCCCGCAGAAAAAATACCGGGGTGTTATTGCCGACCAGATCCCAGTTGCCTTCTTCGGTATAGAATTTCAGTGCAAAACCGCGAATATCACGTTCAGCATCGGCCGCACCACGTTCACCCGCCACCGTTGAGAAACGCGCAAACATTTCGGTTTTTTTGCCGACTTCAGAGAAAATTTTAGCGCGGCTATATTGCGTAATATCATTGGTCACGGTAAAGGTACCGAAAGCACCTGAACCTTTGGCATGCATACGACGCTCTGGAATCACTTCACGGACAAAGTTGGCCAGTTTTTCATTCAGCCATAAATCCTGGGCAAGTAAAGGTCCACGCGCACCTGCCGTCATACTGTTCTGGTTGTCGACCACAGGTGCACCAGCTTCAGTGGTCAGGTGGGTGACAGGGCATTTTTTTAAATCTTGGCTCATCTTTCCTCTCCAAGTTTTGAATATCTTGTGTCGTTTATCTAGTATTCATAAGATATTGAGATATATGCTAATCAGATCAGGTTTCACTATATTTACAATATCTTTAAATAAAGGGTGTTACAGCACAAAACGGAATTCAGGATATAATTGAGTGAGATCACTCAAAAAATATTTTTAAAGTTAATAAAGTTTAAAATATTGAAAATTAAATGGTTACTCTTAAAAAGTAACGGGTTTTCCACTCTCTGACAATATCAAATTCTATATATTTTGAATAACTCGAATAATGAATGGGATTAAACGAAAATAACAATATCTAAGTCCATAATATGTTTTTATCAAAGGATAAAAATAATAAGTGAAAAGTGTTATTTAAAATACATTTTATAACTGATTTACTTTAAATAGTTTTTTAATTGAGTTTTGTTTGGCTGAAGAAACCCATAAAAATAATGAATGAAATAAGGGTGTTTTCTGGCTATAGCTCCCATTTTTGCATACAGAAAATCCTAGCTAAATGGACTTTATTTTTAAAAAAGCATTGGCAGATATGCTTGAAAATTAGTCAGTCGGCCCTATAATTATTTCACTCCTTCTTCCAAATCATATAGAGAGCAAGATGGCCAAGAAAAAAACAGCCGAGCAGGTGGTAATCCACAATTTTGTGGCAAAACACATGTATGAAGTCAACAAAAGCCAGGTCTTTGTAGACCGAAAGAAAAATGCAAAACGTGGCTACAGCAAGCACAGACAAGGGCGATATTCCATGGAAGATCGCCCTTTTTTAATGGCCGCTTAAGGTCGGTAAGGTGGCTGGGGACGACGCGGTGACTGTTTAGGATTGGTTTTAACTGGAGAGAGCGGGGCGACAGGCCGGTTATTACGAGTTTGCGAATATTGATTCGGATGCCGGGATGGCGTTGTCGATTCATCCGCAATTAAGTCATTAAAGAATTTATTGAGTCTGCTTTGCACTGGCGCGTTGTGGTGAGGGGAGTGAGGCTGTGGTCTGGCCTGCTGAAAACTGGCAAATTGATCTTTTTGCTGGTGATAGAGTCTGGCGGCAATGACGGAGGGGTCATCTCTGCCTAAACGCCGCCGTTGCGATGCCGAAATTTCAATGCCCAATAATGGAGTCATTTTAGGCCGATCGGCATAGCTCGTTGCTCGATTGCTGGCAGGGCGTATATAAGATGAACCGGAATTATGAGCTTCTTTGCGGGCAGCCAAAGCTGGTGCAAGAATGACCACATAAAACACCGCAACAATCATGAACAGGATGACCAGAAATTCCATAACCACCTCTACCACTGTCGAGGGACTGGAAAAAGTCCCGTATTAGGCACTCACCATACGTGATGCTGATTTCACCATATCCCCTAAACCATGGGTTCTGAAATAATATTCTAGCCAGCTTTTTACCATGAGTGGATTGTCCATTTTTAACACATGTTGCAGCAATTCCTGTGCATCACTCATCGGAACATGACAAATGGTTTTACGTACCCGCAAAATATTACTTGAACTCATCGACAGGGTATTAAAGCCCATGGCCATGAGTAAAACGGCAGACAGTGGATCACCCGCCATTTCACCGCAGATACTGACCGGTTTTTCATTGCGATGACAGTCCTGAACCAGACGGGTCAAGGCACGCATTACTGCAGGGTGCAGGTGTGAATAGACATTGGCCACCCGTGGATTATTACGGTCGACGGCCAACAGATATTGGGTCAGATCGTTGGAGCCGACCGAGAAGAAATCGACCAGTTCGGAAAATTCATCAATCTGATATAGTACGCTGGGAACTTCCACCATAATACCGAGTTTAGGCTTGTTTACCTTGACCTGTTCTTCTTCCTGAATCGCCGCATGATCACGTTCCAGCAGATAGAGCGCTTCCTCGACCTCGCTGACACTGGTCACCATCGGCAGCAGAATATGCAGGTTATTCAGTCCGATACTGGCTTTGAGCATGGCGCGAATCTGTGAAGAAAAAATTTCCGGATGATCCAGGGTAAAACGAATGCCACGCCAGCCGAGTGCCGAATTTTCTTCTTCAATCGAGAAATACGGCAGGTCTTTGTCTGCACCAATGTCCAGCGTTCGCATCACCACCGGTTTATTGGCAAAATGACTGAGTTGCTGACGATAAATCGCACGTTGTTCTTCCTCGCCCGGGAAGCGGTCACGCAGCATAAACGGAATTTCAGAACGGTATAAACCGACACCTTTGGCACCGCGCTGCACGCCACGCACCACATCAATCATCAGGCCGGTGTTGACGTACAGTTTTACGGCGATGCCATCCGGGGTAATTGCATCTTTGGTTTCGTACTGACGCAAATCTTTGGCAATCTGTTCTTCTTCTTTTTGAATTTCTTTATAGCGACTGCGCAGGCGACGTGGCGGATTAATAAAGACCCGACCCTGATGCGCATCGACAATCATCTCCACATCATCGAGGGTATTGATTGGCAGTTCGGTTACACCGACTACGGTGGGAATGCCAAGGGCACGCGCCACGATCACCATATGCGAGTTCATGGCGCCTTCGGTAGTGACAATCGCGGCAATTTTATCCACGGGCAGTTCAACCAGTGCAGCCGTCGATATTTCCTCACCAATCAGAATACTTTCATCGGTCAATTCACGGTGACTGGCATCGGCTTCCTGTAAACGTGCCAGAATGCGGCGACCCAGATCTTTTAAGTCCGCCACTCGCTCACGTAAATAATCATCTTCCATCTGGGAAAATTGTGCCACATGATTGTCAATGACAATTCGCACGGCGCCTTGTGCCCAGTGACCTTCACGAATAAAGGCCTTGATTTCTGAAGGCAGGGCATTTTCATCCAGCATACGCAAGAACACGCTAAACAGTGCGCGTTCCTCGGCCATCAACGCATCCTGCATTTTGTCATCTAGCGACTGGATTTCTTCGCGGACTGAATTCAGGGCGTTATCTAATAGCTCCAGTTCTTCGCTAATGTCATCCGCTTCACGGTCAGGGACTGCGGCAAGATCTGCTGGCGGATAAAGAATCACTGCACGACCTAAGGCAATACCACCGGAGCCAGAAACTCCCTGAAAGGTTTTATAAGCGGGCAGGTTGCTCGGTTTACGGAATACATCGATATTGCCAACGGCATGGGCATGGGCGATGACGCCAGAAAGCTGCGCACAGAGTGTGACCAGAAAGGATTCAGCAGCTTCAGAAAAGTCCTGTGATTCTTTATTTTGAACCACCAGCACACCCATGACCTTACGACGGTACATCACCGGCACACCAAGGAAGGAGTTATAAATTTCCTCACCGGTTTCAGGTAAAAACAGGAAGCGCTCGTGTTTAGGGGCATTGTCCAGATTGACAATTTCCTCACGCTGCCCAACCAGGCCCACCAGACCTTCGCCGGTTTGCAAAGACACATGGCCGACAGATTCTGCATTCAGGCCTTTAGACGCCATGAGCAGATAACGCTGATTGCGTTCATCGAGGAGATAGATCGAGCAGACATCAACCTGCATGGCCTCGGCCACATGTTTGACCATAATGTCGAGTGATTCATGCAAACTGGTGGACGCATTGATCTCCTGAACAATACGTCTCAAGGTGTCCAGTTGCATATTCGACATAAGGTCTGCTCCGTCTATTCAGAATTTCAGTGATTAAGTTTATTTATAACAATAGCCGCGTAAAAAATCTGCATTATTTATGCGATTTTTTAAGGTTTTTGCTGGGGCAGTTGCTGACACAACTCCACCAGGGCTTTGCGGTAAACATCACGTTTGAAATTCACGACTTGACCGAGTGGGTACCAGTAACTGACCCATTGCCATTGATCAAATTCGGGCGGATCAGACAGATTCAACTGAATATGCTGAACGGGGGCCGTGAGTTTGAGTAAAAACCACTTTTGTTTTTGACCGATACAGACCGGATCAGAGTCCGTACGAATGTATCGATGCGGCAAACGATAGCGCAACCAGCCTTTGGTTTGCGCGACTATCTGGACGTGTTCGGGCAATAAGCCAACTTCTTCTCTCAGCTCACGATAGAGTGCCTGCTCAGGGGTTTCTCCATATTGGATCCCGCCTTGTGGAAATTGCCATGCATTATGACCAATGCGTTTTGCCCATAAAACCTGTCCAGCATCGTTTGCCAAAATGATCCCGACATTCGGTCGGAAACCTTCAGAGTCGATCATTTGGCTACCTAAAAATTGTTTAATTTATGCCTTTGCCATCGGGGAGCATTATTTCGTTATCCAACTCGAAAAAAGCAAAGTTTAAAAATGTTAAAATTGCTATGATCTTAACGAATTTCTATCGACTAGCGGAGATAGATTTACAATTTTTTTCTTAAATTTCAGTTTTAACGAGTATTTTCATGAAATTGGCGCTATTTGATCTCGATCACACCTTGTTAAACACGGATTCGGATCATTCTTGGGGAGAGTTTTTGGTCAGTGAGGGCCTGGTCGATCCAGTTCAGCATCGCGCCATGAATGACAAGTTCTATGACGATTATAAAAAAGGTGAGCTGGATCCTTATGCCTATAATGAATTTGTGTTCCAGTTTCTAACCCAACATGACAATGATTATTTGATTGAATTACATCAACTGTTCATGCAAAAAGTCATTCGTCCACAAATGCGTCCTGAAGGTTTTAAAGCCATTGAGCGCCACCGTGAAGCAGGGCATGCCTTAGTGGGGATTACCGCAACTTCAGACTTTATTACCGCACCCATTTTTCGTGAATTCGGAATTACTGAAATTATTGCCACCAATGCTGAAGTCATTGATGGGAAATATACTGGTAAAGTCATCAATACCGCATGCTATCAGCAAGGCAAGCTGGTGCGTCTGGAACAATGGCTGGAAGGCCGTGACGTAACCGAGTCTTGGGCTTATTCAGATTCGATTAATGACCGTTTCTTGCTGGAATATGCGGATCATGCGATTGCAGTGAATCCGGATGATCGCTTGGAAACTCTAGCCCAAGAACAAGGCTGGGAAATACAGGACTGGTCGATCTAATCACTCCGAACTCATTGATGTGATTATTAAGTACAACTTCGGTTGTGCTTTTTATTTGCCTCATTTGAATATTAATGTTTTTTCACAGTCCAGCTGAATCAGACATGCTATGCTCGAAAAACAGGACATGATAACAATAGTAGATTCTGAGGTATGAGATATGACTCACGTTCGACCACGTATGACACATCTGTTCCAACAGCTTGGCTTGGATGCCAGTGCAGAAGGTATTGAAACATTTATTCACGAGCATCAATTGCATAAAGATCTGACTTTACTGGATGCGCCGTATTGGTCAGAGGCACAACGTCAATTTTTAAGCGAGAAAATAGCCTCTGATGGCGAATGGGCGATTGTGGTAGATCAACTCAATGAATCCTTGCATGAAAATTCAACCAGTGAAGGATAAGATATAAAGCCAATCGTATGATTGGCTTTTTTAGACTATGACCTTACCTTTAGCGAATCCGTTTCCAGATCGTGACTTGTGACAGGGTATGTTGATACTTTCTGGCCGTTTCTCGAATCACAAAAGGCACATCTTGGGGTTCGTCCACCAATTCAAAGTGCTGGGTTAAAATGTTGGAAATACCAGCCAAAGTCGTGATCTTTTCCCCATCCTGCTGAAAACCGCCCAGCCATTCGCTACGCGCCGTATGTTCTTCCAGCCAGGTATAGGGCGAACTCAGCATTAAAATTCCACCTATATTGATACGTTTATGAATCTGCAATAAAAAGTCTTTCGGATGATGCAGCCGGTCAATCAGGTTCGCTGCCAGAATAAAATCATAGTCGCTAAAATGTGCTTTCAGGTTGCAGGCATCGGCCTGAAAAAATTCCGTTTTTGACGCAAACTGTTCCAAAGCGACATCTTCAAGTGAACAGCTTTTTTCTTCGCTTAATTCACCTTCTAGCGGCAGCTGATAACGTACCCTATTGCCTTGAGCCAAATAGACTGCCTGCTGGATAAAACGTGCTGAGAAGTCCAGACCGGTCACCTGATCAAAATAGTGTGCCAGTTCAAAGCTGGCGCGGCCGGTAGCACAGCCAATATCTAAGGCACGATGACATGGCACTTGCTGAAAATAGGGTTGTGCCAGATCGACCAGTGTTTTGGCAAAATTAGCGATACCAAAATATTCGGGGCCGTACTGGAATTCCAGATATTGGGAGACCAGCTGGTCGCTTTCATAGTTCGAAGGGAAATGTTGCAATGCTTGATCAGAAGCGACGTAGCGAAAACCAGCGTGCTGGAAGAAATGCCGTCTGAAGGCATAGCGGGAACTATATAAAGCTTCATTGCCCGCCGAAATCCAGGAGCCACCTTTCATCAGGTTATGGCGGCCGTCAAAGGTCGGTGTGCTGAAATCATCATAAAACGGATGCACCTGAAAACCCTGAAATGGATAGATCGGAGTTTCAGTCCATTGCCAGACATTGCCCTGAATATCGTAAAAATCGCCCTGCTTGAAATGATCGACCGGACAGGAACTGGTACCGTATTTCAATTCAATATTGGCCTGTTCAGGACTCGGTAAATCTGAATCCAGATCGGAAACCGCATACAGGCGATACCATTCATCTTCAGTCGGCAAGCGAATGGTTTTTTCCAGCTGTTGCGATTTCCACTGACAAAAGGCCTTGGCTTCATGATAATTCACTTCTACCGGCCAGTCCCAAGACATCGGCACTTCTTCCAGCATCAGTCGCAATGACCAGCCTAATTCAGTTTTGCGCCAGAAACAGGGATGAGCAGCTTGTGAAAATTGCAGCCAGCCTAGACCTTCTTCACTCCAGTATTGTTCGGTCTGATAACCTTGTGCTTCGACAAAGGCCAGAAATTCCTGATTCGATACCAGATATTTGGAAGCTGCAAAAGCCGCTACCTGCGCTTCATGCTGGCCGTATTCATTGTCCCAGCCATAAAATGGATCGTTAAAATATTTCTGCAAAAGCACCTTGCCGTCAGGTACCTCTAGCAAGTGATTATCCGGAGCCATGCCGGTAATGATATTGGCGCGCCACTGCGGATGCTGGCGTACATGTTCCAAAGCATGCTGGCGAATCAGCACGGAAGAAGTTTCCAGATGAATCCGTTCATGTTCGATGCCCATGATGATCGTCCACCAAGGATTTTGCCAGTTTAAGGGTAGAGTCAGCGGAGCATGTTCTAGAATGCTCAAGATCAGGGCACGTACCTGATGCCGATAATCACGGACTTCCTGCACACTGGGCCAGTCATAGTGCACTTCATCCAGGTCATCCCAGCTCATCTCGTCTACACCGATCGCGAAGATACTTTCAAAATGCGGATTTACGCGTTCGCTAATTAGCTTGCTGAGCAGCAGTTTATTGACAAAAAAAGTGGCGGTATGGGCAAAATAAAAAATTAGCGGATGACGTAAAGTAATCGGTTTAATAAAAAAAGCATCTTCATGCTTGAGACATTCAAACAGTTGCTCATAGGTGTCAAAAGTATTTAAGAAATATTCACGCAGACCGTGTCGGGCGGTCTGTTCATCGGAAAAATCAAGTGCCGGCGTGGGAAGCAGCATAGGTTTGGCCGAAAGCCACAGGCTGCTTGTATTGGTTTTATCTTGAGAGTGGGATTTTAGGGGAGAATCGAGCTGCATCCGTCAGGCTCCATCGAATAGTTTAAGCATTCCTCTGCATGCAAAAGAATGGAATTGTCTTAAAAATACTCGAAAGATATCGCCAGATGGGGTGTATTTCGGTAACAAAATGCTGCATCGTTTTGGATGCAGCATGTTCAGGAACAGCTTAAATAGACAGGGAGGCGCCTTGCATGAGCTGAACCAAAGCTTGTGCCGCTTTGGACTGGGTACGACCCGGATGCCAAACCATACCCAAGCGACGGTTCATTTCCAGATTAATATCCAGTTGGTGCAGGTCATGATTGACCAAAGTTTTTGGCAGTACCGACCAGCCTAAGCCAATCGATACCAGCATCCGGATCGATTCCAGCGGATTGTTGCTCATGCTGACTTTCGGTTTAATACCCTGTTTTTCAAACTCGGCCAAGGTGATCTGCGAGGTATAGGTCTGTGATGATGGCAACAGGCTCGGGTAGTCGAGCAAATCTTCCAGACACAGATTTTTTTGCTGTGCCAGCGGATGAAACGGTGCCACCACAAAGACCAGAGGATCATTCCAGATGGTCACGTAATTTAGACGCGCATCACCACGGGGCGGCAAGGTTAAAAATGCCAGTTCCAGATCGCCGGCAATTACCTGTTCATGCGCCTGTTCGGAATCTACAAAATGCACATCCAGAGTCACGTCCGGATATTCCTGGACATAACGGCGCAAATGACTCGGCAGATGATGCAGGCCGATATGATGGCTGGTACCAATTTTTAGTTTGCCCTGTACCTGACCCTGTTCATGACTCAAGGTATAATGAATATCACCGAGTTCATTCAGCCAGTTTTTCACTTTAGGTAACAGAGAGTGCGCCGCGTGGGTGGCCTGTACGCCACGTCCGGCAGATTCAAACAGCTTGACCCCAAAGTATTCTTCCAGACTGTGAATACGTTTGGTGACAGCAGGCTGGGTAATGAAGAGCTGATCTGCGGCCAGAGAAATCGAACCGGTTTCCATGACTTTCACGAAGGCTTCAAAGGCTGCGAGATTCATCTTAATCACCTATAAAGAATTTTTATGTGTAAATCTATTATTGTTATATTTTAAGAATAAATCAAAGCAAAATTAGCTCATCTATGTTGCAGTGCTGAATTACTATACATTTTCAAAGCCTTGGCATTTTAAAAACTAAAAAAGACCACCTATAAAGGCAGTCTTTCATCAGGAACCTCGACCGAAGAGCTTAGACGGTAATGTCCTCATTCTGCTGTTGGTTATTACCCTCCCAGATTTTTTCATGAAAGAAGAAAGCCACTGCCTGTACTGTTGGTTCTAATAAACTTAAGGCAATGGCCATGGTTAAACTGCCAGTCACCAAGTAGCCCACAATCATCGCCACAGTAATGTGCATAATGTAGTAGCTGAAGGTCTTTTTGAACATGCGCTGGTTGTTGTCTACAAAGCGTTGAATATGTGCCATGTCGAAGTTCCTCAAAATCATCATCTCTGTCGATGAGGAAATAATAATAATTCTCATTTAATTTGTAAAAGCGAATATTTTCTATAAATTAATCGGAAAATTAGATTTATAAAAATAGTGCTCAAGCATGATTTGATTCAGCTTTTGAAAGATTCCAAAAAGTTTCTTAACTGATAAAAATGATAAATTAGATTTATGTGATTGCAGCGATATAATCAAAATCAGAGAAAGAATTTACCCAGTCCAGTGGAGTACATCGACATGGCAGGCGCAACCCAAACAGCAAAAACATTATATGATAAATTGTGGGACGACCATTTAGTAACGCAACGTGATGATGGTTCTGCCTTACTGTACATCGACCGTCACTTATTACATGAAGTGACTTCTCCACAGGCCTTTGAAGGTTTGCAATTGGCCGGGCGTAAGCCATGGCGTTTAAGTGCAAATATTGCCACACCAGATCATAACGTACCAACCTCAAAGAAAGAGCGTGAGCAGGGCGTTGCCGGAATTGAAGATGAAACCTCGCGCATCCAGGTACAAACTTTGGATGATAACTGCAAGACCTTTAATATTGTTGAATTTGATATTAATGATATCCGTCAGGGCATCGCGCATGTGGTCGGGCCGGAGCAAGGCTTGACCTTGCCGGGCATGACTGTGGTATGTGGGGATTCGCATACAGCAACACACGGTGCTTTTGGCTGCTTGGCGCACGGTATTGGTACATCAGAAGTTGAACATGTATTGGCAACCCAATGCCTGGTTCAAAAGAAGATGAAAAACATGTTGGTACGCGTTGATGGCAAATTAGGCCAGGGCGTAACACCGAAAGATGTGGTCTTGGCCATTATTGGCAAGATTGGTACCGCAGGCGGTACCGGTCACGCGATTGAGTTTGGTGGTCAGGTCTTCCGTGACATGTCGATTGAAGGCCGTATGACTGTATGTAACATGGCGATCGAAGCCGGTGCACGCGTGGGTATGGTCGCTGTCGATGACAAAACTATCGAGTATGTTAAAGGCCGTCCTTATGCGCCGACTGCGGAACAGTGGGATCAGGCGGTAGCGTACTGGAATACATTGCATTCGGATGAATGTGCATATTTTGATACGGTGGTCGTGTTGCAAGGTGAAGAAATTGAGCCGCAAGTGTCTTGGGGAACTTCTCCTGAGATGGTCATTCCAGTGTCTCAAGCAGTACCAACTTTAGAACAAGCCAAAGACGATGTACAACGCAATGACTGGAACCGTGCTTATCAATATATGGGCTTAAATGCCGGTCAGGCCTTGGCTGAGATTCAACTGGATCGTGTCTTTATCGGTTCGTGCACCAATTCGCGTATTGAAGATATCCGTGCTGCAGCCGAAGTGATCAAAGGTCGTAAGGTCGCATCTTCAATCAAACAGGCGATGGTGGTTCCGGGTTCTGGTCTGGTCAAAGCTCAGGCAGAAGCGGAAGGCTTGGACAAGGTATTTGTCGAAGCGGGCTTTGAATGGCGTGAACCAGGTTGTTCAATGTGTCTGGCGATGAATGCCGACAAGTTGCAGCCGGGCGAGCATTGTGCCTCGACTTCGAACCGTAACTTTGAAGGTCGTCAGGGCAATGGCGGTCGTACTCATCTGGTAAGTCCAGCCATGGCAGCCGCTGCTGCGATAGCCGGTCACTTTGTTGATGTTCGTTCATTCTAGTTTAAGCCCTCATCCTGACCTTCTCCATGAGCCAAATGGCGCAAGAGAAGGGGTTCCCTCTCCTGAGTGAGTTTTAAGCACTGCTTTAAAACGAAGCGCAAGTGAGGGCTAGGGAGAGGTTACGGATTCATTGGGAAATAAATATGAAAGCTTATACCGTTGAACAAGGTATCGTTGCACCTTTAGACCGTGCCAATGTCGATACCGATTTAATTATTCCAAAACAGTTTTTGAAATCGATCAAACGTACCGGTTTTGGTGACAATTTGTTTGATGAATTGCGTTACTTGGATGAAGGTTATCCAGGTCAGGACAATTCAGTTCGTCCGATCAATCCGGACTTTGTCTTGAACCAGCCACGTTATCAGGGTGCGTCTATTTTAATTTCACGTGCCAACTTTGGATGTGGTTCTAGCCGTGAACATGCGCCGTGGGCTTTGAGTGAATACGGTTTCCGTACTGTTATTGCGCCAAGCTTTGCCGATATTTTCTTTAATAACTGTTTTAAAAACGGTATGTTGCCCGTGATTTTGGCTGAAGATATTGTTGAGCAGTTATTTAAGGAATGTGCGGCAGATGAAGGCTATCAACTGACCATTGACTTGCAGGCACAAGAAGTTCGCACCCCTACAGGTGAAAGCTTTAAGTTCGAAGTCGATCCATTTCGCAAGCATTGCCTGTTAAATGGTCTGGATGATATTGGCTTAACTTTGCAGGTGGCGGATGATATTCGTGCCTATGAAGAAAAAACCAAACAATCGCGTCCTTGGGTATTTGCCGAAATTCATGGATAAATCAGTAAAAATTGTCATGGCATGACTGCGATGCCCTTGCTAATATCGGAAGATTATTGAGTTTTTTGATTGGGTAAGACAGACATTATGGCGAATTATTGGAAACAGTGGCTTGCTTTAAGTTCAGTATCGGTGCTGTTGACTGCATGTCAAAGCATCGACACGATGAAACTCAAACATGCCAAAGAAAATACTGAGAGCAAAAGCAATGCCCTGATCTACTGTACAGGGACGCCAGATTGTCAGTTCGAACGCTTCAATCAGACCATTATTGTCAACGCCGACAATGGCCGCATCAGTGATGAGGCGCTGAAGCAGAAACTGGTGCGCTTGCAGGCCAAAAATTTAAATCAGGCCAATTCGATTTATTTATCTGTGCCGGCAGGACAGCATGAACTGGTCGTGCGTTTTTATCCGATCAGTAAGGATAAAGCGGAAACTTTACATGTATTCCATCGTTTTCAGGCCAATAACCGCTATAGCTTAAAAATGTTTCGTGACCGTAGTGCGCGTAGCAGCAGTTTATTAAATTCTTCGGCGCCGGATCCGCTTTGCGTAGATCTGGTACAAGAGCAAAAAACCATTCGTCGTTTTTGCAAACCCTATAATGCAGTCACCGGGATTGCAGAGTTTGTAGAAAAGAAAATTTAACCTCTGTCAGGTCTGAATCTGACGTTTTAAACGGAAAATCTCATGTCTAAACAAATTTTGATTTTAGCTGGTGACGGCATCGGCCCTGAAATTGTAAAAGCCGCAGAGCAAGTACTCACACGCGTAAATGAAAAATTTAATCTTGATTTGACATGGGAACAGGGCTTACTCGGTGGTGCAGCCATTGATGCTCATGGTTCACCGTATCCTGAAGTGACTTCTGAACAGGCCAAAAAAGCCGATGCGATTCTACTCGGTGCCGTGGGTGGTCCAAAATGGGATACGATTGAGCGTTCAATCCGTCCAGAACGTGGTTTATTGAAATTGCGTAGCGAACTGAACCTGTTTGCTAACTTGCGCCCAGCGATTCTTTATCCGCAACTGGCTGATGCTTCAAGCTTAAAACCTGAAATCGTGGCGGGTCTGGATATTCTGATTGTGCGTGAATTAACGGGTGGTATTTACTTCGGTCAGCCACGTGGTATCCGTGAACTGGAAAATGGTGAGAAGCAAGGCTACAACACCGACGTTTATTCAGAGTCTGAAATCAAGCGTATCGCCAAAGTCGCTTTTGAAATGGCCAACTTGCGCGGTGGTAAAGTGTGTTCAGTGGATAAAGCTAACGTGCTTGAAGTAACTGAGCTGTGGAAACAGACAGTGACTGCGCTGAAAGATGCCGAATATCCTGAAATTAATTTATCGCACATGTATGTCGACAATGCTGCGATGCAGCTGGTGCGTGCGCCAAAGCAGTTTGACGTGATTGTCACCTCGAATCTGTTCGGTGATATCCTGTCTGATGAAGCTGCGATGTTGACCGGTTCAATCGGCATGTTGCCATCGGCATCTCTGGATGAAAATGGCAAGGGCATGTATGAGCCTTGTCATGGTTCTGCACCAGATATCGCCGGTCAAAACCTGGCAAATCCATTAGCGACGATTCTTTCGGTGGCGATGATGTTGCGTTATACCTTCCGTGAAGAAGCGGCTGCTAAAGCGATTGAAGATGCAGTAGGTCAGGTCTTGGATCAAGGCTTGCGTACGGCAGATATCATGTCTGAAGGCATGCAAAAAGTCGGTACGGTTGAAATGGGTCAAGCAGTCGTTGCTGCATTGAACTAAGCCTGTTTTGATTCAAAAAAACGCAGCCTTGAGCTGCGTTTTTTTATAATAGAAATTTCAAAGCTTAAACCCCTTAACAGGTTCGGCCTGTGGTGCGTACCGCGGTGGCAATATTATCTTTGAGTAAGAAGGTGATTTTACATTGCAATTTGACGTCATAGCCGCCGGCAGGGCTTACTGACACTGGAATCGGTACAGTGCCTGTCCCTGTGGCAGGAAACTGCGCTACAGGCAAAGGAATGGTAATGGGGCGTTGTACCACATAGCTTAATTGTTTTGCGCTGCGTTCAGGCTCACTGATCTGCTGGTAACCTAAACGTTTTAGATCCAGAGTTTGATCGATCAGTTGGCTGCTCTGCCCAATGAACTGTTGTAAATAGGCATCACGCTGCGCAGTTGTTGATGAGGTGGTGCTGCATGCATTAAGCAAACTGAATGCTGTACAGCATACTAAAATCAGTGTGAACTTCATGAGCTGTCCTCACACCAAATAAAATGAGTGTAAGCGCATTCCATGCAAAAATACTGTTGTGATTTGATACACGGTAGAAGTTTAGCGTGGTGAGGTTGATCCCTGATTTAATCCGATACAGGCTTTGAACTCGATGAGTACAGCTCAGCAAGCTCTACCGGTAAAGCGAATCGCCTGAACAATTTCATCTTTCAAGTCAAACCAGATTTGGCATTTCATCTCAATGTTATAACCACCATTTGAGGGCATCGGCATTGGTGCGCCGATCGGAATGCTCTGACTAATATTCGGCGTTCCCATTGGAATATTCATATCCCGAAAAATAGTGTAGCTGAGAAATTCTGTGGTTTGAATCGGTTGCTGGGAGGTCTTGAATCCAATGGCACGAAGATCAAGCTGGCTACGAACCTGTGCGGCAGTTTGACCTACATAAGGTTGTAGAGACTGATGCAGATGCTGATTGCCGCCGGTAGCGCATGCAACGAGAAACAAGCTGGAAAGTAGGGATAAGCATTTCATATTCATTGTTTTTATACATGTTATTTTTAATTCAATGAATAGTCGTGAATTTATAAGGCTGTGTCAAATTATTTTATTGATTGATAAATAATTCAAGTAATAAAAAAGCCACTAAAAGTGGCTTTTGCTTACGCTAAAACTTAGCGTGCACGATATGTGATACGACCTTTAGTCAAATCATAAGGTGTCATTTCAACCTTCACACTGTCGCCAGTTAAAATACGGATATAGTGTTTACGCATTTTACCAGAGATGTGGGCAATCACTTCGTGACCGTTCTCTAAACGTACACGGAACATAGTATTAGGAAGCGTCTCGGTGACAACGCCTTCGAACTCGATGAGTTCCTCTTTATTGGCCATAGCCTACCTGAATGAATAAATTGGAAAGGCGCAAATTATAGTCAATTTTTTTGCAAAATACAAGACGAAACGGGCGTTAGACTGATCATCTGCCAGTAAAATAGGCGAACTGTCACGATAATTTTTTTAACTAAAAAGACACCTGTTTCTGTTGTCAGTTTGGTCAATCACAGTTAATCTAAAATTAATCTTTTTAAGTATAAATGAAGTACATACAAGGAAGGCTTTTGAGTGAGTCAGCTAACGGATGCATCAGTCGTATTGCGTTTAGGCTATCAGGCGATTCGTCGTGCGGGGTTGCCGACAGAAGAACTTTTGACCAAAGCAGGAGTGGCTTTAAATCAGGTAGAGGCCAATGACCGTACGCCGCTGAGTGCCCAGTATGCCTTTTGGGTGGCGGCAGAGGAAGTCAGCAAGGATCCGGATATTGGATTGCATCTGGGTGAGCACCTGCCACTTTATCGTGGTCAGGTCATTGAACACCTGTTTGTTTCATCTGAAAATTTTGGTGAGGGACTGAAACGTGCTTTGGCTTATCAGCGACTGATCAGTGATGCCTTTGCTGCCAAATTAGTGATTGAAGATGATCGCTGCTATTTAACCAATGGTGAACAGCCTTTTGCTGAGAGTCTGGTCAATCGTCATTTTACTGAATGTGCTATGTCAGGTGTACTGCGTTTCTTTAAATTTATTACCGAAGGGCATTTTGAGCCGATTTATATCGATTTTAATTTTTATAAAGGGGCACCTGATGATGAATACTTCCGGGTTTATGAGTGTCCGGTCAGTCTAGGTCAGAAAGAAACCCGTTTGTATTTCGATCCGACTATCCTGGAATATCCGCTGTGGCAGGCTGAACCTGAGCTGTTGCAGCTGCATGAGCAACTGGCGATTGAAAAGCTACAGGAACTGGCAAGATATGATCTGGTCGGTGAAGTACGTCGTGCAATCGGCTCTACTTTGGAGAGTGGCGAAACCACGCTAGAAACTGTGGCAGCCCAGCTGAACATCACGCCACGCCGTTTGAGAACACAACTGAGTGAGGCACATACCAGCTTTCAGCAGATTCTCTCGGATTATCGCTGTCGTCTGGCCAAGCGTTTGCTGGCGAGTACCAATGAGAGCGTCGAGCGGATTGTCTATCTGACCGGTTTTTCCGAGCCAAGTACCTTCTATCGTGCCTTTAAACGCTGGACCAATGAAACGCCAGTGGAATATCGGAAGCGGAAGCAGCGTTAAAAATCCCTCCTAACCTCTCTTTAAAAAAGGGAGGAATTCCCCCACTGCTGTCCCACAATTTTTACAAGAGGAAGCTCATTTAAGCTTCCTCTTGTTTGATGGGGACTTTATCGGGTGAAAATAACGCTTTTAAGGTTTTTATTTCAAATAAATTCACTTGAATTATTCTGAGTAAGCGCT
>NZ_JARDAL010000029.1:0-52039 GCF_048957595.1 Acinetobacter sp. AS5
CAATCAATGAAAATAATTTCGATCGATCAACCAGTAAAAATCCACACAAGTTGTTCTTCATAATCTCTTAATGATCTCTCTAACACCTCGTCAGTGCTAGAAGCTGGACTTCGATAAACTTAACAACTCCGCCATTCTGCTTCGTTCGTTTCCGTCTATCTCGTCGGTATGGGTGCATTCTAGAGGATTTTAGAATCATTGCAACCCCCAATTCACTATATTTTTCACGTATGTCTTTTTTTTCTACAAAAATTGCTAAAAAATCGCTTTTTTATCTAATTTTTAAGCGTTTTTATTTAATAAATGCACTAAACACGTCATTTTATTTTTATAACTGAAAATTCATTTAGACCTAAAAGCTATCACAATAATCGTTAAAATAGTATTTTTAGCCTTTTAACATTGAAATCTTGTCTTTTATTTAAATTAGCACGTCAAAAGAAAACCAAAATTAATCTATCTCGCTCAGTAAGCCGATCTAAATCCTAGACTCCTTAATTTGTGAGTTATTTTTTACGTAAAAAGCTTTTATAAAAGCCTATTCTTGGGCTGCTATATAAAAGAAGTATTCATTTTTAGTTTTCGAATCCCAAAACCATGCGTAGATCACTTATATATAGAAGATAAAGTCTGTTATTTTGCATTAAGCGACTTTTTCCTGCTGTTGCTGTCCACGCCAATGTTGCATGACCTCTACAATCATGTCTTTCTTACCCTGATAATCCTCGGCAATAAAGAATAATTTCGCGCGTCGCGGTAACTGCTCTTCAATCAGGGAAAATAGAAAGTAATGCGCGGCCAGATCAAGCTGCATAAATAAAGTATAGACAGATCCATAGAGTTGCTGTTTTTGTTCGACTGGCTGGTATTCAAATAAGAACCGTAATATGCAATCAATTTGTTCATCAAAAATATTTTCTGTTGGAAAGCGATACATTCAATCACCTCTGCTTTAATTTTTTATGTTTTGCTCTTTTTTCACAGTCAATTGAAATGAACTCATTCTTAGAGGTCATTCACCTAAGCCCAATTTGCTAGTTAATTTTAAGTTTAGTTGCTCAACGACAAGAGTGGGCATGCAGATTTATATCTTGATTACGCAATCAGAATAAATAAAAAAGGAAGAGATCTCTCCCAAAATCTCCTCCTTACAATTGAATCTTTACCCGATCCATTATGTCATTATTATAGTTATTCGCTTTAAAGCTTTTAAAAAGAGCCTCTTGGAAAAGAGACTTTCTCAGTTGTGGAGTACTATTATTTTTACTACCCTCTAGATGCTCTAAACGAATTCTCTAGATGAATAAATCCTATACATAATAAAGATGAAAAGCAAGTGATTTGGGAAAAATTAACTCTTGTTTTCATAGGGTTTTTTTTGACTTTACTTATTTGATTTTTAAATATAGAACATCAACAAAAAAAGCAGACCGAAGCCTGCTTTTATTTCAATAACTTATCCGCTTTTTAGTCAACAAAAGTGACTTTAGCGATTGCTTTTTTACTGGCCTGAACAATCAAAGTCACGTTCTCTTTCACAGAATAGGTCGTATCTACCGTCTGCCAATCCACTTTCACTGCACCACGGCCTAATGCATCCTTAGCTTGAGCTGCATTTTTGGTTAAGCCTGCTTCACGTAAAATCGAGGTAATAAAGATTTCACCACCAAACTCGCCACGTGAAATGGTCACTTCTGGCGTGCCTTCGGGTAATTCACCTTCAGTAATGATATTACCCGCGCCTTTGTGGGCATTGGCAGCCGCTTCTGTACCATGGAAACGCTCGACCAGCTCCAACGCAAGAATCTTTTTCACTTCTTGAGGATTACGGCCTTCTGCCACTTCTTTTAATAACTGTTGAATTTCTTCAATGGTTTTAAAGCTGAGCAGATCAAAATAACGCTCAATCAATGCATCCGGCATTGAAAGCACTTTCTGGTACATCGCGCCCGGTGCATCAAATACACCAATATAGTTACCTAAAGATTTAGACATCTTGTTGACGCCATCTAAACCCTCAAGGATTGGCACTGTGATACAGACTTGTGCTTCTTGGTTATAACGACCTTGTAAGGTACGACCCATCAACAGGTTAAAGGTTTGGTCTGTACCACCCAATTCAACATCTGCTTCCAGCGCAACAGAGTCATAGCCTTGTACCAATGGGTACAAAAATTCATGAATCGCAATTGGCTGCTGGTTGTTATAACGCTTGGTGAAGTCATCACGTTCAAGCATACGCGCAACCGTTTGCTGTGATGCCAATTGAATTAAATCAGCCGCAGTTTTTTGTGCAAACCATTCCGAGTTAAACACCACTTTGGTTTTGTTGGGATCAAGAATTTTAAATACTTGTTCTTGATATGTTTTAGCATTCTCTAAAACCTGTTCACGTGACAATGGTGGACGTGTTGCGCTCTTGCCGGTCGGGTCACCGATCATCGCAGTATAGTCACCGATCAGAAACAATACTTCATGACCCAAATCCTGGAATACTTTTAACTTATTAATGAGAACCGTGTGGCCCAAGTGCAAATCAGGCGCAGTCGGGTCAAAACCCGCTTTAATTTTTAATGGACGATTCAATTTTAATTTCTTGAGAAGATCTTCTTCAGAAATAATTTCGTGGGTGCCTCGTTGAATGAGGGCAAGTTGTTCTTCAGCCGGCAGGAAATTTGACATCACAAAATCCAATACATCAGTTACTCAATTTGTGCGATATACTAACACTTTTTCAGCATATTGCAGGCTTAAGAATAACCATGACAGCGATCTATATTGGGGTAATGACCGGCACGAGCATGGATGGTGTCGATATTGTTGCTGCTTCTTTTGATCCACTCCAGCTTCACGCCACACTCACTTTGGCATTTGATCCTGACCTTCGGGATGAACTGATGGCACTGACTTTGCCTGATGACAATGAAATTGACCGCATGGGTAAGGCCGATGTTGCACTGGCACAAATGATTGGTCATGGTATTAATGCGCTGATTGAAAAAAATAACCTCGATAAATCCAGAATTAAGGCGATTGGCTCGCATGGCCAGACCATCCGGCATCGTCCTGAACATGGCTTCACCCTGCAAATTGGTGACCCGAACATCATTACTGAAATTACCCAGATTCCGGTGATTTCAGATTTCCGTCGTCGTGATCTGGCGGCAGGTGGTCAGGGAGCACCTTTAGTTCCGGCATTTCATCAGGATATTTTCCAGCATGACAGCATTCACCGGGTAATTTTAAATCTGGGTGGCATTGCCAATGTCAGCCTGCTGCCTGCCGGGAAGCCTGAAGAGGTTTATGGTTTTGATACCGGACCGGCCAATATCTTGATGGATGCCTGGTGTGCCCGTTATACCGGTCAGCCTTTTGATGAAAATGGTAACTGGGCAGCCTATGGCACCCCGATTCGCAGTTTACTCGATCGCTTGCAGTCACACGAATTCTTCTCCAAAGAACCTCCGAAAAGTACTGGTCGTGAAGATTTCAACCTGGAATGGCTGGATGAACAGATTGCTGACTGGCGCAATGACCTGCAATACGATGAACTGGAAGATACCCCGGAAAATGTACAGGCGACTTTATTAAAGCTCACCACCCGTGCCATTAAAAAAGCCATTTACCGCTCCGGCATGGATACCGGACAGGTTTTTGTTTGCGGTGGTGGTGCCTACAACTCACATTTACTGGAGCAGTTGCGCTGGCGCCTGCGCAAACATGAATGGAGCGTACAGACTACCGCCGATCTGGGCCTCAGTCCGACCTGGGTAGAAGCTACTGCCTTTGCCTGGCTGGCCATGCGTTTTATGAACCAGCTGAATGGTAACTTGCCTGCAGTCACTGGTGCCGCTGGCTATCGCGTCCTCGGCACCATTACTGCTGTTTAAATTCAGCGAATTACTATTATCTTGCATGACTATAATAGCTACTCAAAAACAGTCATCACAAAAGGTCTGCATGAATGCAGACCTTTTTTCGTTTTCAATATTTTTATTGCATCATGCGTTTGGCATTTTCATTTCTAAAAGCACGCAGAATCTGCTGACCGGCACGACCTGTAGGACTTAAGCCCAAACGCTGCTGTTCCTGACGAATCGCCTGACGGGTTTTATCTCCAATTAGACCATCCACTGCACCAATATCATAGCCACGGTTTAACAGAAATTGCTGGATCTCACGACGTTCTGCACGCGAAGTTCCCGGATCATCAGTAGGCCATGTGGCCGCAAAGCTACCTTTACCCTGCAAACGGTCTGATAAATGGGCAATGGCCAAGGCATAACTTTCTGCCGCGTTATAGCTATAAATGGCATCGAAGTTTTTAAATACTAAAAATACTGGGCCATTCGATCCTGCAGGTGCAAGCAATCCGGCTTGAGAGGATTGCGATAAATTTCCTTGAATCAATGCCGAACCATCGGCACGAACTACACCTTGATTAATCCAACTACTTAGCGATTTTTTATTGCGACGGCCTTCACCGGAAATCGACATGCCTTGCGGGATCTTGACTTCAAAGCCCCAAGGTTGTCCGCTCTGCCAGCCACGCTTACTTAAAAAGTTGGCGGTCGATGCCAGTGCATCCGGAATACTTGAAACCAGATCACGTCGTCCATCACCATCAAAATCAACTGCAAGCTCATCATAAGTCGATGGCATAAACTGGGTATGACCAAACGCGCCTGCCCAGGAACCCTTTAATTGTTCTTCGCGCACATCACCACGCTGTAACAGTTTCATGGTGGTAAAAAACTCACCGCGGAAATAACTCTGGCGACGACCTTCACAGCTCAAAGTCCCCAAAGCCTGTAATAAAGGATATTTCCCGGAAATATCGCCAAAATTACTCTCGACGCCCCAGACCGCAACCACCGTTTCTGCAGGTACACCATAGGTGGCAGCAACACGATTGAGCACCTCACGATGTTGCTGTAATTTTTGCCGGCCGAGCTGAACCCGCTCTTCATCCACCAAACCAGACAAATAATCCCAAATTGGGGTAGAAAATTCAGGCTGGTAATTCAGGCGTTCAATCACTGAATAATCCGGGTTTAAGTTCTGGGTATAACGATCATAGGTACTGCCGCTTACACCTCTAGCAACAGCTTGACTGCGCAAATTAGCGAGACAGTTTTGAAAATTATTTTGGGAGGCATAATTCGGGATATTTGAACTAGAGGTCAAATCAGTCGGCGTGACACGTTGACCATTAATAATAAGTTCAGCCTGTGCCTGTGAAGCAGCCAAGACCACAGAACCAATAAAAAGTGCAAGCCGTTGCATAAGACCCTTGAATATTTAGATTTTGAATTATGCTTCTACCTTAGCAGCTCATGATGAAAATTAAAGCGCCAATGCGTAAATTTAAATTCATAATTCCTACACTTTTAAATTCATTTTGTAATCTTTAAATTTAAACACGAGTTATCCACAAGCTTGTTTTAAATTCAAATCAGCAGGATTTTTAAATTTAAATTCAAAACATTTGGAATTATTTTTGAATTTAAAAAATTACTGGGGATAACTTGTTTCAGGAAAAGCGAGTCACGATCATCAACATGCTCTAATTACACTCGTTTTTGTTTTAAATTCATTTGAATAATGAGCTAATATTTTTAAATTCAAAAACTTTGAATTCATTTATCCAGTTTTAAATTTGAATTCATATTTTTTGAATTTAAAAGCGCAAGTTTAAATTCAAAGTGCGATTTAAATTTGAATTTATTTTTATGAATTTAAATTCAAAACTGCTTTCCAGTTTTAAATTCAAACTTTGATTTCAAGCTTATCTACAAGTGAATATGGCAAAATTCAGCTGTAAAAAAGGTTTTATTGGATTGTTATATTTATACTCAATTGATCAGTTTATAAGCAATTGATTTAAAAACTGATCCGACCAATGGCAGGTATTTTTGAAGAGGCGCAATCATGCCTGAAAGCAGACAAATAAAAAAGCGATCACCAAAGTGATCGCTTTTTTTATCAGCAAGTTAAAGCCTAGATGGTCATATCTTCGCTCAATGCCAATGGATTCGGTAAAATTTTCGCCAGTTGGCGGCAAAGTACAGACAATTGCGCGCTGTCATTTGGCATCAGGGTAATGTGACCAATCTTGCGGCCTTCGCGCTCTGACTTATTGTAAAGATGCAAATGTGCACCTTCCAGAGCAAGTACATCTGCAGATTTCGGATGCTGACCAATGATGTTCACCAAGACAGTTGGGCGGATCACTTCAGTTGAACCTAAAGGTAAACCTGCCACGGCACGCACATGGTTTTCAAACTGCGAACATACTGCACCTTCAATCGACCAGTGACCCGAGTTATGCACACGTGGTGCCATCTCGTTGGCATATAGGCCATTGTCTGTCACAAACAGCTCAAGGGTCAGCACACCGACATAGTTCAGATGATTCAGCAGGCGAGTGATGTATTCTTGTGCTACCGGCTGCAAGTCAGTACTGTCCGGTGCTGGCACAATCGAGTGCGACAGAATGCCGTCATGATGATGATTTTCCGCCAATGGCCAGGTTTTTACATCACCATCTTGGCCGCGTACTGCAATGATTGAAACTTCACGCGAGAAAGTCACGAAACTTTCAGCAATCAGTTCACCCGCAGGGCCCAATTCTGCCCAGGCCTGATCCATCTGATCGGCCGAACGTAAAACAAATTGACCTTTGCCATCATAACCGCCACGCGAAGTTTTCAGTACGATCGGCAAGCCCAGTTCAGCTACAGCAGCCTGTAAGCTTTCCAGTGAAGTGACCGCTTTGTACGGTGCAACCGGAATAGCCAGTTCATCAAACAAGGCTTTTTCAGACAGACGATGCTGGGCAATCGCCAAAGCCTGACGCGGCGGATGCAGTTGCTTGCTTTGCGTCAGTACATCAACATCTGCAAGTGGCGTATTTTCAAACTCAAGGCTAAATACATCTGCACTGTTAATAAAGTCTTGCAGACCATTTTCAGCTTGGCTCGAAATCACCGGACCCAAAGCAGCAGAAGGACAGTCTGTGCTGGCTTCAAAAAATGTACATTGAATATTTAATGGAAGTGCCGCTTGCGCCATCATACGACCCAGCTGACCGCCACCAAAAATACCGATGGTTTTATCCATAATCTGTATCTCGACTTAAGCCTGGCCTGGAATATTGTTACTTGCGACTTTATCTGTTTGCGCTACACGGAAATCTGCAACATTTTTTGCGATCTCTGGACGCGTCAAACCCAGAATTTGCGCCGCCATAATGGCAGCATTGGTTGCACCGGCAGGACCGATGGCCAAGGTACCGACTGCAATACCGGCTGGCATTTGCACAATAGACAGCAATGAATCAACACCGTTTAAAATCGAAGATTTCACAGGTACACCCAAAACTGGCAGATCAGTTTTTGCCGCACACATCCCCGGTAAATGCGCTGCGCCACCTGCACCAGCAATAATCACCTGAATACCACGATCACGCGCTTGCTCGGCATATTCAAACAGGCGGTCTGGAGTACGATGTGCAGAAACAACTTCGGCTTCAAATGGGACACCAAGCTGCTTGAGCATATTGGCAGTGTGTTCGAGAGTTGCCCAATCTGATTGAGAACCCATGATAATACCTACGAGAGGAGTATCTTGTGCAGCAGCCGCATTCATTGCAAATTTTCCAGAGATTAAAGTGAGAAAAGATAAATCTCGACGAGAGAGCCAAGCTTGAATAGGAGTACTCATTATAGACTGAAATTGATTTGGTCTAAAGTTCAGCTCAACAATTAAGAATTAAAATTATCTGTTTGGAAAATAGTCGAAAATAAAAAGATAATTTTGTGGCTAAAAATACAAAAATAGGACATACATCACATTAAAAAAAGTATAACTATCAAGATAAAACTTTTTTGCAATGAATAACTTAATACTAAAATCTATACATTGGCAGGGCATTTTTATGTGGTACAAACTAAAAATCTGGCTACAGAACCCCTCAGAAAACTTATGGCTGATGCCAGCCCTTGGCGCCCTCTTTGCGACCTTTTTCTCGCTGTTTGCAATCGCCAGTCGCTATTTCATCCCGACCAGCACTGTTCCCAATATCAGTATTGAAACCCTGAGCAGCCTGCTAGATATTATTGCCTCCAGCATGCTGGCAGTCACCACTTTTTCCCTGTCGATTATGGTCGCAGCCTTTGCATCTGCCTCATCCAGCGGGACACCACGTGCCTATCAGCTGATGATGAGTGATGACAATACCCGCCTTGCCATCAGCAGTTTTATCTCGGCTTTTATTTATGCCGTGATTGCCAAGATTGCGCTCGGGCTTGGCTATTATGGTTCTGCAGGCAGATTTGTACTGTTTATCAGTACCATTCTGGTATTGATGTACCTGATTTATATCCTGATTCGCTGGGTACACACCCTGTCGCAACTAGGCAACCTCACCACCACCATTCACAAAATTGAAGTCGCTGCTTCTACCGCCTTGGCGGAGTTTCGACATCAGCCGAATTTTGGTGCCACCGGACAACGCCCAGAGCAAGCAGTTGCCTTTCGTGTTTTTAGTACCCAGACCGGCTATTTCACCAATTTTAATAGTGAAGGACTGGAGCAACTGGCCGTCAGCCAGCAGCTGCATATCCATCTTCCCCAGCTACCCGGAAAATTTCTGGATCCAATGACGGCACTGGCAGAGGTATATAGCGACCGCGATTTCAGCCCGGAACAGCAGCAGGAGATCCGAAACTCCATTTTGAATCATGTAATCATTGAAACCAATCGCAGCTTTTTACAGGACCCACGTTTTGGTGTAGTGGTGATGAGCGAAGTAGGGCAGAAGGCGATGTCTCCCGCAGTGAACGATGTTGGATCAGCGATTAATGCCGTTGATGCCTTAACTCGAATCCTGATTGATAGCAAGGCCGCGGAAGATTTACCGGAGCGGGATTGTCCGCATATCAGTGTGGATATCTTTGATTTCGGGGATTTGATTTACAGTAGTTTTGCCCCGATGGCCCGAGATTGTGTGGGCTGTATTGAACTCAATCAGAGAATATTGAAATGTTTAGCGATGATTCAACATAACGTACCCGAACCTGAACTAAAACAGGCTGCAGAAATAATGGCGATTGAATTAATCCAGCGCTGCCTGAATAAACTGGAATTTGAACCGGATCGGCAGAAATTACTTTCCGAATTTAGAAGCCATTTCCCACTGACTCAGCTGAGCCATTAGATTAAGTTAAGGGGTACGGAAGATAAAATAGACGCATCCACACAGACATAAAGCGGCCCAGAGATAATCCAGTTTAAAAGGCTGCTTAAACATGAAAATCATAAAAGGAACGAAGACCAGTAGGGTCACGACTTCCTGGGTGATTTTCATTTGACCGACTGCCAGGCCTTGCTGCGCCAGTAATTTGGTCGCTGGAATCATCAGACTATATTCAAACAGGGCAATGGCCCAGCTGAACAAAATCGCTTGCCAGAGCTGTGCATCATGCGGCAAAAATTTTAAATGCCCATACCAGGCCAGGGTCATAAAACAGTTGGCAATTACCAGAAGAAATAAAGCCGGCAGCATTTGCATGCACTCTGCAAAAAAGTCGAACTTATTTTACGGTTTATTTGGCGAAAAGATATTGCATCGCTTTGAAATTTTCTTTGAATTTATCCGTGAAACAGGATTTAAAAAATCCCACAACAAGGCCAGAATTTTCACTATCTTTTCAGCTAAAGCCTTGCTATCGTTGCTTGCAAATTGAATAAATCATGACAACAGCACCAATATAAAGTGATGGGTCAGACAGGAACGGAGTAAAGTAGATGCATCTGCATATTTTGGGTATTTGTGGCACCTTTATGGGCTCGTTAGCGCTACTTGCACGCGATCTGGGCCACCAGGTAACAGGTTCAGACCTGAATGTGTATCCACCCATGTCGACCCAACTTGAAAATGCGGGCATCACTTTAATGCAGGGTTATGACCGCAGTCATTTACAGCCTCATCCGGATCTGGTGATCGTCGGCAATGCCATGAAGCGTGGTATTGATGCAGTCGAATATATGCTGAATGCAGGTCTGCCTTATATTTCAGGTCCGCAGTTCCTGGCTGATCATGTTCTGCAAGGTAAACACGTGCTGGGTGTCGCCGGAACACATGGTAAAACCACGACCACCACGATGCTGGCTTGGGTACTGGATCAAGCCGGTCTGGAGCCAGGTTTTCTGATTGGCGGTGTGCCATTGGGCTTTTCGGAAAGTGCGCGTCTCGGTGGTGGGAAATATTTCTGTGTCGAAGCCGATGAATATGATTCCGCTTTCTTCGACAAGCGTTCCAAGTTCGTGCATTACCATCCAAAAACAGCAATTTTAAATAACCTGGAATTTGACCATGCCGATATCTTTGATGATCTGGCAGCGATTCAAAAGCAGTTCCATCATTTAGTTCGTACCATTCCAAGTGAAGGCCGGATTATCGCGCCGATTACTGAAAGCAATATTGATGAAGTGCTGGAGCAGGGCTGCTGGACACCTGTAGTGCGCACCAGTCTGGATGCCAACGCAAAATCTGAACTTTATGCCGAACAATTGTCAGCAGATGGTTCACATTTCAAAGTCCTGCAACAGGGCGTTGTCAAAGGCGAAGTACAGTGGAATATGACCGGGCAGCATTCGGTGGCCAATGCCTTGGCCACCATTGCCGCTGCTGAACATGTTGGCGTATCAATTGAAACCGCCTGTGAAGCGCTGTCGAATTTTGGTGGGGTGAAACGCCGTATGGAACTGTTAGGCACTGTTCGTGGTATCGAGGTTTATGATGACTTCGCCCATCATCCGACAGCGATTGATACGACCTTAGAAGGTGCGCGCAAACGTCTGGGTGAACGCAAACTCTGGGCAATTATTGAACCGCGCTCCAATACCATGCGCATGGGTAGTCATAAAGATGGCTTGGCTCATTCAGCACGTCTGGCCGATGAAGTGATCTGGTATCAACCGGAAGGACTGGACTGGGATCTGCAACCGGTCATTGAGGCTGCGCCAAACAAGGCCAAAGTTGCACGCACACTGGATGACATCATTCAGACTGTGGTGGCAGAAGCAGGCGAGGGCGATGCCGTAGTAATTATGTCGAATGGCGGTTTTGGCGGTTTGCATCAGAAGCTGATCACTGTTTTACAAGCATAAAACAGATTTAAGTGAAGTGAAGAAGCCCGCCTAGCGGGCTTTTTTTTAGCGTATTAAAACGTTGATTGAGAAAAAGTGAAGGACTGTTCTGATCCTGCAATCCTATGATTTAAATATTAACCCAAAGAGCAGATTTATCTCTGAACTATCCTTGATGATTTTTTGTTGCAATCTGTACACAAGACTCATTGCAGCACCCTATCACTCAAGGCACAATCGGGAAGAACACAGGTATTTATAGGCCTGAAAGCCAGATCATGAATCAGCCCATCGCTGTCACTGTATAAAAGCAATCGAGGCGTTCATTATTCTCGCTGAGTCAGGTCATTCTCATTCCTCACTCCATTAGGAGATGTGTCATGACAACGATGAAAGCGATGGTCTATTACGGCGCAAATGATATCCGCTTTGAAGACCGTCCAGTTCCCACCATTTTGCATCCCGGCGATGCCATCATTAAACTCGAAAAAGTCACCATCTGTGGTACCGACTTGGGTATCTGGAAAGGTAAAAACCCGGAAATTGAGCAGGAGGCCACACGAAAAGAGGGCAGCTTTAACGGGCGTATTTTAGGTCACGAAGGCATTGGTATTGTGGAAGAAGTCGGTTCCGCCGTGCAGAACTTCAAAAAGGGCGACCGGGTGATTATTTCCTGTGTCAGCCGCTGCGGAACCTGTGAAAACTGCCAGAAACAGCTGTATGCACATTGCCGCAATGAAGGCGGCTGGATCATGGGTTATATGATTGACGGCACCCATGCCGAATATGTACGTACGCCCTTTGCCGATACCTCACTCTATCATTTACCCGAAGGCCTGAATCAAGATGTGGCCGTATTCCTTTCAGATATCCTGCCAACTTCACATGAAATTGGCGTGCAATATGGCGATGTCAAACCGGGCGACAATGTGGCGATTGTCGGAGCAGGACCAATCGGCATGAGCTGTCTGCTCACCGCACAGTTCTATTCACCTGCCAATATTATTATGGTGGATATGGATGATAACCGGCTGGAATTTGCCAAGACTGTCGGCGCAACACATACCATCAACTCTGCTAAAGAAGATGCCATTCAAAAGATCCTAGAGATTACCGATGGACGCGGGGTTGACTGTGCCATTGAAGCAGTAGGGGTAGAACCCACCTGGAATATTTGCCAGCATGTCGTGAAAGAGGGCGGGCATATTGCCAACGTCGGCGTGCATGGTAAACCGGTAAGTTTTGAACTGAACAAACTCTGGATTAAAAACCTGACCATCACCACCGGTCTGGTGAATGCCAATACCACAGGCATGCTGCTGAAAACCTGCTGTTCCGGAAAATTGCCCCTAGAAAAACTGGCGACCCATCATTTTAAATTTGCCGATTTTGAAAAAGCCTATGATGTGTTTAAACATGCCTCCGATGAAAAGGCCTTAAAAGTCATGATTGACATGAGCTAATCCACATCAGACAAAAAAGTCCGCTATGCGGACTTTTTTATTTTCAGCATTTACCCCTCAGATCAGAAATAGGGGACATAACCACGCTGCTTATAGCCTTTTGGCGATGCCAGACTGGCCTGATTTTCTTCCAGGCGATACAGTACTTTGAGGAATTCGGCAATTCCTGACTGCTGTAAGGCATGCGGATCAAATTGCTTAAAACCTAAACGTGAAAATAAAGAAGAAATTTCACTGTGTTTATGCACATATTTCATTGACCATTCCGAGAAATGGGACTGCTCTACTATTGCATCTGCAAAACGTAGGACATTGTGATGGCGGAGATCCTGACAAATGCTCTGAAATAAACTTTCCACTACTTCAGCCCGACCTTCAAGGCACTGGAAAAATTTGCCATGGGAATAATACAACACCCCATGAATCTGATGCTGAAGGTTAAACTTCCGGGCAGTGGCTAAAATATCGCTCAAATCTTGTAACAACTCTTGTTCAGATTCTATGCGTTCACTGGCATAGCAAAGCTGTAGCATCATGCCATCTCTCTAGAGGGAAGAATTAAAAACACAATTTAATCAATAATTTTAAATTAAGTCGACTATTTTTTAAGCAAATATCCGTTTTTGCTTACACGGTTTTCAGTTTGCATTTCTGGATTAAACTTTTAACAATAGTGCCTAAATTATTAAACGAATATTTTCATACACCTACCATGAACATGAGGATCACTTGATGTTAAAAGATCTGATTTTAACCCTCGCCTTGTTATGTGTGTGTTTTATCCTGATCATCACTTTAAATAATTGGCATTTCAGCGCTCAAACCAATCTGCTGATCAGTTCAATTTTTATTAGCTGGGCGATTTTGAAATTTGTTGGACATCGTATTTATTTTCATGCCAGTTACCTGCTGATCATGGCAATTTTAGTGATGCTGCAACAGTTTGAAGAAATTTTCTGGGCCATGACCGGCGTGATGGCAGGTTTCGGTTTATATACCCTGTTACAGGTTATATTGATTCCTGCCTTGAAAGAAAAACTGCATTTATCTTTCGGGAAATCCCCTTGGGTAGTTAAATAGCAGTTGCTGCGACATCTGCCAGACTTCGGTCACGTTTAAACATGACATCCACATAAGAACATTGCGGGATGATGGTTAAACTTTTTTCACGGGCAAAATCGACCAGTACATCCAGCATTTTTCGGGCAATACCGTGGCCACGCAGGGAATCATCGACCCAGGTGTGATCGGCAATGATGACGGCATCGCCCCGCCATTGATAAGTGATCTCCGCCAGACGGCGTCCTTGATCTTCCATAAAAAATACACCACCGCGTTTTGAATCTTGATATTTAATTTCCATACGAATCTAAACCTTTGTTATCATTTTAAAATTATAAAACATCATTAAAGCGAGGCTCTCGCTCGAACATGGATTTGGCAAAAGGGCATTTTGGAATAATCCTGATGCCGTGTTCACGGGCAAAATTCACAGCGGCCTCGACTAGATGATGCCCGACGTGCTGTCCGCGTAGGCTGTCATCGACCCAGGTGTGTTCAATCACTAATTGATCTTCATTTACTCTGGAATAACTCATTTCTGCCAGACGTTTTTCATTTGGCTCTACAAACCATAAACCTCCAGTGTCCTGTTGCTGATGCTCAATCAACATGCCGATCCTCTCCTTGTTTTTAAGCCAGACTGACATATTTTTCCCTGCTCTATTGTTAGATTTCTTTTAAAAGATTGTGAATCTGTCCTTCTGACCAATACCGCATTTTGCTCAACAGATTTAAACTGCCGGCCGGTTCTTTTTATCAGATATGTATGTCCAGCTCTTCTTCCACCTCCTCGGTGACACGTCAATGGGTCTGTGTGATTGCTTTAGCCTCTGCTGCCTTTATTTTCAATACCACCGAATTTATCCCGGTGGCACTATTAAGTGATATTGGCGCAAGTTTTTCCATGTCACCGACCCAGGTCGGGTGGATGCTGACGATTTATGCCTGGGTTGTGGCGCTGCTGTCTTTGCCAATGATGTTACTGACCAAAAATATTGAACGGCGCTTTCTGCTAATGGTTTTATTTGCGGTGTTTATTTTCAGTCATGTACTGTCCTATTTTGCCTGGAGCTTTAGCATTCTGGTGCTGAGCCGGATTGGTATTGCCGTGGCACATGCGCTGTTCTGGTCAATTACGGCGTCGCTTGCCGTGCGGGTTGCGCCAAAGGGCAAAGAGTTTCAGGCACTGGGCTTATTGGCTACCGGTACCGCTATGGCCATGGTTCTGGGAATTCCCTTTGGCCGGATGGTCGGGGAGGCCTATGGCTGGCGCAATAGTTTTGCCTTGATTGGGATTGTGGCGAGCGTGGTCTGCGGGCTGCTGGCCAAAACCTTGCCTTTATTGCCAAGTGTCAATTCAGGATCGTTCAGTAGCTTAAAAAGCTTGTTGAAACGTCCCAGCTTGATGCTGGTTTTTGCGCTTACCGTGCTTATGATTAGTGCACAATTTACCGCCTATAGTTACATTGAACCCTTTGCGCTGAATATTGCGCAATTCAGCTCTGCGCAAACCACCAGCTTATTGCTAATTTATGGCGGTGCGGGCCTGATCGGGTCTTATGTATTTGGCCGCTTTGCACCGCATTTTCCCCGACTCACCATTCCGCTATTTACACTCGGGCTAGGGATCTCGCTGCTGTTATTGCTGCCCCTGTCTCAGGGTGTAATTCAGCTCAATAGCCTAGCGTTAATCTGGGGCATCAGCATTATTGGGTTTAGTCTGGCCCTACAAGCCAAGACCTTAAATCTGGCTTCCGATGCGACTGATGTCGCCATGGCGATTTTTTCAGGTTTGTACAATGTCGGGATTGGCGGCGGTGCCTTACTCGGCGGTCTGGTAACGGCACATATCGGATTACATAGTATTGGCTGGGTAGGAGCCATCTTGGCTAGCCTAGGTTTTCTGATCAGCTTATATCTGATTCAGCGTCCGGATTTCTTAGGTAAGAAAGCACCTTGAAGCATGATTTTTGTAAATGAAATTGTAGTCTTAGCAAAAATCTGTCATGCTTGCTGCACATTGAGCTACCGCTCAAACAAAATTTAGTTTGAACAAGGGGAGTAGCCTCCTCCAAGCGTTTAAGAATGAAATTTCAATTTTTAAACGTGTCAGAATATCGTCATTACACTTTGCAAAAAGTCGGTATCTGAGCATCTTGAAGTCACACTTTATATAAAAAAGTGAAACAGTAAGATGTAGGCAAGACCTTGATCATGTTGTTATAGATGTTTTTCATCTGGCAACTGGTCAAGGTTTTTTTATGGCCAGTCGCCCGATGTGGAGAATTCACATGGAAACCATTGGTACGCTCTGGCTGTATCTTGTCTTTTTCGCGATTGTCGCAGTCATGCTGGTAATCGATTTTGTCGGCTTTAAGCATCAGCATGGTCAGGAAGTTAAAGTCCGTACCGCTGCATACTGGAGTATTGCCTGGGTCAGTGTCGCGACTTTATTTGGTGGCGGCTTATGGCTGTATCTGGAACAGACCGCAGGCACGGCAATTGCCAATGCCAAGGTCATGGAATACTTTGCCGGTTATCTGCTGGAAAAATCCCTGGCGATTGATAACGTCTTTGTTTGGCTGATGATCTTCGCGGCCTTTGCCATTCCACCCGCACTGCAACGTAAACTGCTGTTATATGGCGTACTGGGTGCGATTGTACTCAGAACCATCTTTATTTTTATTGGCGCCTGGTTTGTACAGGAATTCTCTTGGATTCTGTATATCTTCGGTGCGTTCCTGGTGTATACCGGCTTCAAATTCCTGCGTGGTCAGCATGAAGAAGACAGCAATATTGAAGATATGGCGATTCTGAAATGGCTACGTAAACATATGCGTATTACCCCGCAACTTCAGGGCGACAAATTCTTTGTCCGTCAAAATGGTTTGCTCTGGGCAACGCCGTTGTTCTTGGTCCTGATCCTGGTTGAAGCCTCTGATGTGATCTTTGCCGTCGATTCTATTCCAGCTATTTTTGCCGTCACCACCGATCCCTTTATTGTCCTTACCGCAAACCTGATGGCGATTTTAGGCCTACGCGCGATGTTCTTCCTGCTCTCGGGCGCAGCCTCAAAAATGCATTATCTGCCTTATGGTCTCGGGATCATTCTGGTCTTTATCGGCTTTAAAATGCTGATGCTGGATGTGTTCCATATGCCGATCTGGATTTCTTTGAGCTTTATTGTGATTGTCCTGACTGTGACCGCGATCTTGTCGATTCGTCATAGCAAGAAATATAACGAAACCACCCTGTAAAAAGTAATCATCAAAAAAGCCTGCATCAGCAGGCTTTTTTTTATTGTTCTATCAGGGATAATTTGGGCCATTTTTGCAAAAACTGTTTGCCCAGCATGCGTTGTTCAAACACGGCATAACTGACTAAATTCGGATTCCAACGCAGCTTTAACTCAAATAAATCTGCTAAACCGAAAGGAGCAATCAACTCCAATTCATCATCTTTCAGGCGCAGTGCCAAGGCCGTGACAGTTTCTGGCCATAATGACAGCGCATGACTAATTGAAGTTAAAGGCTCAATATTTTCATTTTGATCGGTACGATACCACTCATGTACAAAGGCTTGATTAGTCACATCCCAACGGATATCTGGAAAATACTCTTTTAACCGATCTGCAAGTTGCTGTTCTATAACGCGAGCCTGCTCATTTTCATCATAGAAAATCACATCGACCTCAGTATGATTTATTTCATATTCCCATCCATGTAAATGCGCCCAGATCACATGACGTAACACACCCGCTGCGACATAAGCGTCAGAGTGTAATTGTGCTAACTGATGCAAGATGCGCATTAATGTCGGCTGCGCACGTACGATCTGTTGAAATTGATCATAATAATTGGATGGGGTCATAGAAGAATCTGGATCGCTATTTAAATATGAATGTTCATACAAACATGGCAATTTTTTCAGCTACAATCAATCGAAAAAATTAAAAGCGTAGGTTTAAAATGTCTTCTGTAATTGCAACGACAGCGATCCGTGGTCGCTTCCTCGATATTCAGAATACAGTTGCCCAAGCACGTGATATACACGACCAAGTGCGATATGTAGAAGATGGTTTAGTCATCATTCACGAAGGTAAAATCCAGTGGTTTGGTCCTTGGCAAGAAGGGCAGTCACGACTTCCTACCGACCTTGAATTACAACACTATCCAGATCAACTGATTGTTCCCGGATTTATCGACACCCATATTCATTTCCCGCAAACGGAAATGGTCGGGGCTTATGGTGAACAACTGCTGGAATGGTTAAATACCTATACATTCCCCACTGAAATCCAGTTTCAAGATGCATCCTATAGCGAAAAAATTGCCGAATTTTTTGTGCAGGAATTGCTTAAAAACGGCACCACCACTGCCCTGGTCTTTTGTACCGTTCATCCTGAATCCGTAGATGCTTTATTTAATGCCGCAACCACACGCAATATGCGTTTGATCGCAGGTAAAGTCCTGATGGATCGTCATGCACCGGAAGCGCTGACGGATACAGCAGAAACGGCTTATATTGACTCTAAAGCGCTGATTGAAAAGTGGCATGGACAGGGACGGAACCTGTATGCGATTACCCCACGCTTTGCACCGACGTCAACACCTGAACAACTACAAAAAGCCGGGCAGCTCAAAGCCGAATATCCGGATGTCTATGTGCATACCCATTTAAGTGAAAATAAAAATGAAATTGCTTGGGTCAAAGAACTCTTTCCTGAACGTGAAGGTTATCTGGATGTGTATCATCATTATGGTTTAACCGGGAGCAAGTCCGTCTTTGCACATTGTGTGCATCTGGAAGATGAAGAGTGGGATTGTATGCATCAGACCGACTCCGCCATTGCCTTCTGTCCGACCTCAAATCTATTCCTGGGCAGTGGCTTATTTCCCCTGAAAAAAACTTGGGACAAAGGAGTCAAAGTCGGCTTAGGCACAGACATTGGAGCAGGAACATCATTTAATCAGCTGCAAACCCTGAATGAAGCCTATAAGGTGCAGCAGTTACAGGGCGAAAAACTCTCCGCCCTTGAGGCCTTGTATCATGCCACTTTAGGCGGTGCCAAAGCCTTGAGTCTGGATGATCGCCTGGGGAACTTTAATATTGGCAAAGAAGCCGACTTTGTGGTGCTGAATCTCAATGCAACTGCCTTACAGCAGTTACGCCAGAGCAAAGCTAAAAATATTGAAGATGCATTTTTTGCACTGACCATGCTTGGCGATGACCGTAATATTGCAGCCACCTATGTCTATGGAGCAGCCGTTTATGTCAAAGCAGCAGCCAGTGAATAAACCGAAAAAATCCCGCCGTCGCCAATACTTGATCCTGTCTGCAATGGCACTGGGCTGTGTTTTTTTATTGAAACGCGATTCAGCAGCGGCTAAAAAATGATTACATTTACAGCCAGCAAAACAGGTGCATCTCTGCTAGGGATGTATTAAAATTGCGACGTATTCAGGTGTTGCAGGTCAACACCTTTTTTATTTTGCTATTTTTACTTTTTAGGTATCTACCCATGACCGTTCAAATGAGCGTAATGATTTCCGCTGAAGAAATTCAAGCTAAAGTCAAAGAGCTTGGTGCTCAAATCAATGCACACTATGCCAATAGTGACAAAGAACTTGTGCTCATCGGTTTATTACGTGGTTCAGTGATTTTTATGGCTGATTTATGTCGTGTGATTTCAAAACCGCATGAATTGGATTTCATGACTGTGTCCAGTTATGGCGGTGGCACGGTATCGTCACGTGATGTAAAAATCCTGAAAGATTTAGACGGTGAAATCCGTGGTAAAGATGTGCTGGTGGTTGAAGATATTATTGACTCAGGCAACACCTTAAGCAAGGTACTCGAAATCCTGCAAACCCGTGAACCTAACTCGATTCAACTGTGTACTTTGGTAAGTAAACCATCGCGTCGTGAAATCGATTTGAAGGTCGAATTTATGGGCTTTGAGGTTGAAGATAAATTTATCGTGGGTTATGGCTTGGACTATGACCAGAAGTACCGTCACCTGCCATTTATTGGTGAAATCGGTCTTTAAAATCAGGTTGAAAAAAGTGGCATAAGCCACTTTTTTTATACCTAAAATACAGAAAAAACCGGGAACAAAAAATAACATCTCGTTTCAGGATTCAACTTTTTATGATCCTGACTTTGTTTCAAGATGATTAAACAGATGTGAAAACAAAGACATGATAAGAAGGAGTATGCATATGTGGACAATTATTGTGGCGATCGTCATTGGTTTTGTAGCAGGTCTAATTGCACGTGCCATTCATCCAGGTAATGACAAGGCAGGCTTTATCATGACCACCTTGCTGGGTATTGCCGGCTCCTTGTTGGCGACTTTTGGTGGTCGTATGCTCGGTCTGTACTCGGCAGATTCCGCAGCAGGTCTGATTGCTTCCGTGATTGGTGCTGTGATTATTCTGTTTATTTATAATATGGTGACCAAACGCCGCACGGTCTAAATCAAGCTGATGCTGACTGGATCACCTTAATAAAAAAAGCACCCCATGAGGTGCTTTTTTTATATTGAGCGACTGATATCTTTATTTAATTTTTATAAATTGAATTCTTTAAAAATCTGCTCAATCTGCTCTGCCGGATAGGCGCCCATCACCTTAAAACCATTGGAAAAAATAATCGCAGGTGTACCATTCACCCCCATAGACTGAGCCAGTTTTTTATTCCGTTCAATCGGACTGGCACAAGTTTTTTTCGATTTAGGTTGAATTCCTTGAGCAATCAGATCTTCCCATGCCTGAGCTGGATTAGACTCGCAATACACCTGTTTTGAAGGAGCAGCCGACTGGGGTTTTAAAGGAAGAATAAAGGTATAAATGGTCAAGTCATTCAGTTTTTTCAGCTCTAGCTCAAGCTTTTTACAATACGGGCAATTTGGGTCAGAAAAGATCGCAATCTGACGTTTACCCGTACCTCTTACACTTTTTACAGCATCCTGAAGCGGTAATTTTTTCCAGTCGATACTATTTTGTTTCAGCATTAAATCACGGGTCAGATTATGTTGATCCTGAATCCGCAGCATCGGACCGGCTATCAGATGCTTGGCATCTTCATTCAGATAAACCACTTGGCCCTGCATGGAACCGCTATAGATGCCTTTCATCTCGGTGGTCTGAATATTTTCAATTTTTAAATTGGGACTGTTTTTTGCCAAATTAGATTGTACCGTATCAATATTGGCAAATGCGAAGCTTGAAATGAATGTACTTAAACTAATGATCAGTGTTTTTTTTAACATGAATGTTCTACATGAATTGGATAAGAATATGCTTCGATTCTAATCGCTCTGCTTTTAAATTTCTCAAACATTTATGTTACTGTTTAGACTCAGTTAAACAAGTTCATAATGTTTCACGTGGAACACCATGTATAGCGTTAGATTGAACTCCAATCTATCTAGAAAACACATCAATATTCATAATAAGTAATTGTTTTATATAATTAAAATATATTAAATGATAAACATTTTACTCATTCAGCCTTGACCGATTTTCTGTATCCATTCTAAACTGCAGACACTTTCTATTTTCCTCGCTACGCCCTGACATGGATTGGCCAAGGATTAACACTATAACGGCATTTTCATGACAATAACGACCAGCTGGCGACCGTTCTTGATGGTCAGCCTGGCTTTAATGATGGGAACGATTGGCACCGCTTTGGCCAGTCCGCTTTATCCGATTTATCAACAGCTCTGGCATTTGCTGCCCAGCCAGATCACCTACATTTTTGTCGCCTATATGTTTGGCTGTCTCTCGACCTTGTTGTTTTTGGGCAGAACCAGTAACAGCATCGGATTTTTACGGACCCTGCAAATTGGTCTGGCCCTGATCACGCTGGGTCTGATCATTTCCGTTTTTGCCCAGAATGCACTGATCCTCTCGATTGGCCGTTTTATTATTGGGATTGCCTCGGGCTTGATGACCACTTCTGCCATGATGGGTTTAATGCATACCATCCCGGAAAGCCATAAGCACACTGCACCGCAACTGATTTCAATCATCACCGCAATGGGTTTTGGTTTGGGACCTTTGGTCGGTGGCGTGATTGCGCAGTTTTCCGCTGCGCCTTTGGTGATGCCATATTTGCCGATTATTCTGGGTGCCGTATTGTGTCTGATTGGCCTGTTCTGGATTAAAGCACCCAAGTTTGAGGTTCAGCCCTTTAGCATGGCGCCTAAACTGCAACGACCTGAAGCCCAGTTTCATCGTGTGTTTATGATTATTGCAGTGACAGCTTTTAGTGCCTTTGCCGCCTTTAGCCTGTTTGCTTCCCTGTCGCCATCCTTTGTCCGAAATATTTTACCTTGGCATGGCCCTCTGGTCAGCGGACTGGCCATTACCAGTATCTTAGTGGTTTCAGTGATCGTGCAGTTTATAACCAAAGCGGTCGCAGCGTCTAAATGTCTGAATATCGGCCTAATGATGATGTGCTTGAGCCTGATGGTTTTAGCGCTATGTATGTATTCGAAAATCAGCCTGCTATTTTTTATCAGTGATATTTGCTTTGGAATTGGCCATGGTTTTGCCCTGATGGGTGCTTTTGCCCTGATTCATCAAATGACCAGCTTAGACAACCGTGCAGCCGTCATGTCAACCTATCTGTTTATTGCCTATCTGGGCACTATTGTTCCCATCATTGCTGTGGGTTATCTGGCCGATCATTGGGGGCTGGATTTCGCCGTAATCAGCTTTTGTATCGCGATTAGTTTGCTGTGTTTTGCGCTGTGGTGGGCGTATCAAAAATCCCGCCTACCAGCCTAAAAAAAGCCCTCAGTTGAGGGCTTTTTTGATGTTTTATTAAATAATTATTTACCAATACAAAATGAACCGAAGATCTTGCCCAGCAGATCATCTGCACTGAAATCACCAGTGATCTCACCCAAGGCATTTTGCGCCAGACGTAAGGATTCCGCCACCAGTTCACCGGCGTTATACACCACCAGTTGTTCACGCGCTTCAGCCAGATAGAGCTGAGTGCGCTTCATTGCGTCTAAATGACGGGTACGGGCGATAAAGGTGTCTTCCTCAGGCTGGAAGCCTGCATGCGCTGTAATCGCCTCTATGAGCGCTTGAACACCGGTTTCCTGTTTGGCAGAGACTGCAATATGCCGGAAACCATTTAAATCGCCAATCACGGCTTCAGCACCGGTCAGGTCGCATTTATTGCCAATCAGCATCAAACGTTTTGGCTCGATATGTTCGGCAAAATATTCTTGGGCGAGTTGCAGCGGATCTTCGCCCTGGCTTAAGTCATAGACCAAGAGTAATAAATCGGCCTGTTCAATTTCCTTAATCGCGCGGCGAATCCCTTCCTTTTCCACGATATCACCGGTTTCACGCAGACCAGCCGTATCGGTCAGGGTAATCGGTAAGCCATTTAAGGTAATTTTCTCATGCAGCACATCACGGGTGGTGCCAGCAATATCGGTCACAATCGCGCGTTCAATTCCGGCCAGCGCATTCAGTAGAGAGGATTTACCGGCATTCGGTTTACCTGCAATTACGACTTGCAAGCCTTCACGTAGAAGCTGTCCTTGACGTGCGGATTGCTGGACTTGAGTGACTGCACTGGATACGCCATCCAGCAGATTTAAAATCTTGCCATCTGCCAGAAAGTCGATTTCTTCTTCCGGAAAATCAATCGCGGCTTCCACATGCAGACGCAGATGAATCAGCTGCTCAAGGACTGCATTGACTTTGGTCGAGAAAGCTCCTTGCAGTGAACGCACCGCAGAACGTGCAGCCGCTTGCGAAGTTGCATCAATCAGGTCGGCAATTGCTTCAGCCTGCACCAGATCCAGCTTGCCATTTTCGAAAGCACGCATGGAGAATTCACCCGCTTTGGCTGCAGTGGCTCCCAGCTCCAGTAAACGGCCAAGCAGGGCATTCTGAATCACCGGACCGCCATGACCTTGTAGCTCCACCACATCTTCACCGGTAAATGAGTTTGGATTCGGGAAGCAGATGACCAGTCCTTCATCCATGACTTCGCCTGTCGCATCGTAGAACTGGCGAAAACCGGCAAAACGGGCCTGGGGGAGTTCTTTTTGTGTCAGGGCTTGAGCAATTTCATAGGATTTTGGGCCAGACAGGCGAATCACCCCAACGCCGCCACGTCCTGGTGGAGTTGCAATCGCAGCAATAGTTGTGGTTCGGTTGAGCATAAAATTCACCTGCAAGGACTCAAAAGTACAGCCAAAAAAAATCCGCCTAAGATTACCATCTTAAGCGGATTTATTCAGCCTATCCGTACAACTTAGTTGGCTGGAGTGGCCTCATCACGTTTGGCACGATCTTTGGCAACAGACTTGTTAATCAAAGTTTGTTGCAGAATCGTGATCAAGTTGTTGACGATCCAGTATAAAACCAAGCCTGCAGGGAAGAACAACAAGAATACCGTAAAGATAATCGGCATAAACTTGAAGACTTTCGCCTGCATTGGATCGGTCGGCTGCGGATTTAACGACTGCTGGATATACATGGTCAAGCCCATCAACAACGGCAGAATGAACCAAGGATCCATTGAAGACAAATCCTGAATCCACAGCATCCATGGCGCATGACGCAGTTCCACAGATTCCATCAATACCCAGTACAAGGCCAGGAAAATCGGCATTTGTAATAACAGCGGTAAACAGCCGGCAAGCGGATTGACCTGTTCACGTTTATACAATGCCATCATTTCTTGAGAGAAGCGCATGCGGTCTTCACCAAACTCTTCTTTCATGCGTTGCATTTCTGGCGCAATCACCCGCATTTTCGCCATCGAGCGATAGCTCTTCGACGACAATGGCCACAGGATCACTTTCACCAGGATGGTCAACAGAATAATTGCCCAACCCCAGTTACCCACCAGACCATGGAAGAATTCAAGACCCACGAACAGCAATTTCGCGATTGGCCATAACCAGCCATAATCAACGGTCTGGTTTAAACCTGCAGCCAAATCTTTCAGTTCTGACTGGATTTTTGGACCTGAATAGAAAGTCGCATCAATTTCAGCCACGGTACCTGCTGGTACATTAAACGTTGGTGAAGTAAAACCGATGATGTTCATGTTATCGGTTGATTTACGTGATTCAAGCTTGGCGCTATAAGCTTCGCCATTGCCTTGAGTCAACTTCAGCTGACCTGGAACCCATGCACTGACAAAGTAGTGCTGTACCATTGCCACCCAACCACCTGTCGCTTCAGTACTGACTTTTTCTTCAACAAAGTTGTCGAATTTAAGCTTGTTGTACTGCTCGTCCGGGGTACCCCATGCACCGCCGAGGAATGTTCCCAGCGTGAAGATCCCTTGATCGGACTTGCCTGGATCTTCCGAGTTATCGCGTTTGATCTGACCGAACATCTGACCTTGCCAGGTCTGGCCACTGCGGTTGACCACTTTGTGATTTACCACGACCGGATATTCACCTTCAGTGAAATTGAAGGTCTTGATAATCTCGATCCCGTCAGCGGTTTTAAACACCAGCGGTACAGACAATACTTTCAGGTTTTCACCGTCTTTGGATTTGACTGTTTTCGCATCTGCCAGGGTATAAGCAGTTTTTTCCAGCTCATACATTGGACGGCCGTTACGGCTGCTGTCCGGTCCATTCAGACCGATCAGGCCAGACTGGGCGACATAAGTACGTTTCGCATCGCTTTCCAGCATGACGAACGGTTCATCGCTGTCTTTGTTCTTGTCATGATTGAGTAATTCAATACGAACAATATCACCACCCTTAGGATTAATCCAAAGATGATAAAGGTCAGTTTGTACTGAAATAAGCTGCTGACTTACAGGTGCTGTGGCATCCGTGGCTTGCTGTGCTGGCACATTTGCTTGTGGCAGATCAGAGGCAACTGTAGCCGTCTGACCATTTGGCAAATCTGCAGATACGTCATGCGAAACAACAGCAGTTTCCTGCTGCGGTTTTGTTTCAGCATTTCCATAATCTTTTTGCCACGCCAAAATGAGCAAATATGCGACAACAAACATGGCTCCGAGAATTGCAATCCTGGCCCATTGTTGCATATGTATTACCCCAAGTGGTGAGAGTGATTTTGGTTCAATAAACGATCACGAAAGGGTACAGCAACGTGAAGCGTTTGAGAATCTATTTGCTGAAATGAAATAAAACGAATCGCTTTTGAGGGAACAGGATCATATCCCGAGCCCCCCCACGGATGACAACGGCAAATACGTTTAGTAGCCAGCCACACTCCACGCCCAGCGCCATGCATCTGGACTGCTTCCAAGGAATATTGAGAACAAGTTGGAATATAACGACAGCGCGGTCCAAGAAGAGGACTAATCGCAATCTGATAGAAACGGATCAACCAATGCAGTAAACGTACCATTGGCCAACTCTACTTTTGTGGGGAGGGGGCTATTTTTGAATGCTTTTTGGCAAGACGGTTCAGTTTCTGCCAGGCAAATTGTAATTGCTGGTGCAATTCTGCATTAGGCACTGCTTCAACACCCATTTTTGGCATGATTACAATGTCTAAGTCATCTAATTGCTGTTGATGCAGGCGAAAACTTTCGCGAGCAAGTCGTTTTACTCGATTTCTTTCGTGTGCACGTCGCACTTTCTTCTTGGCAACAACTAAACCCAAACGGCTATTTGGCAGTTCGGAATGTTTTGCAAGAAATAAGAAATGGGGTTGATGCACTTTAAAAAGCGCACCATCAAAGACACCTTTATAATCGGCAGCACAGCGTAATCGGAACTCTGTGCCAAAACTATAAAGTTTTGTCATAACACCCAAAATCGTCTTAGCGTAACTGATTAAACAGTTAAGCTATGACGACCTTTTGCACGACGGCGAGCTAATACTTGACGACCAGCTTTAGTAGCCATACGAGCACGGAAACCATGAACACGCTTACGCTTTAATTCAGACGGTTGGAATGTACGTTTCATATTGAAACTCCAAAAAATGATCTTTCTGTGAAGGTCCGCGATTTTAGTGCTCATTGCTTGAGCTGTCAATGCAAAAGCGGTTTTCTTTTCAAATAAGATCAAAAAAGATAAAGACCCTGGTTTTTCAAAGAACTGAATAAAAAATAGTTCAATTCAAGTTAATCACAAATTAAGTTATTGTTATATAAATATATATAAGTTATAAACAACTCTATCAACAAAGTTATCCACATGTTATCCAGAGTTTAAATTTAACTTACGGTTTTGAATTTAAATTTGAAGTTTTTTGAGTTATCCACAAAAACTAGTGATCTTATAAATAAATTCAAATTTATAAATTTAAATTTATTACTATTAGGGAGCACTTTTTCTATGGATAAGCCACTTTTTATTTAATTAAACATAAACTTATATTGTGGATAAAACTGTTTCTATTAATTTTATACTTTGTGGATAACTTTATGATATATTTTATCCACAGCTTGCGGATAAACTTATCCACACTGGGTTTTAAATTTAAATTCATACATGTTGATTTCTTTTTGCACAGTTTTTGTGGAAATTGCCATGACAGATGTGGATAACTTGGTTAGAATGGCGACCCGCTTTTGGTCGCGGTCATCTTTTTTGAATGAACAATGGAATGAATAGGGGATTCACATGCTTTGGACGGACTGCTTAAATCGCCTGCGACAAGAGCTCTCTGGAAATGTCTTTACAATGTGGATTCGCCCATTGGTTGCAGAAGAGCTGGAAGACAGCTTGCGTTTGTATGCACCTAATCCTTACTGGACGCGTTACATTCAGGAACATCATCTGGAACTGATTACGATTCTGGCAGAACAGTTGTCTGAAGGACGGGTACGCAAGGTCGAGATTTTGGTCGATTCACGTCCAGGGGCGATTTTATCTGCCAGTGAACAACCGGCGACCACGACTGCGGCATTGACCTCGACACCGATGCCAGTGCCGAAGCCGAAGAAAGAAAAAGAAGACAGCGGCAAAAATAGCCGTAGACGTCAGTTGAATCCATTGTTTACCTTCTCGCTGTTTGTGGAAGGCCGATCGAACCAGATGGCAGCAGAAACCTGTCGCAAGGTACTGACCCAGCTGGGGGCTTCACAGCACAACCCGTTATTTTTATATGGTCCGACCGGTCTGGGTAAAACCCACTTGATGCAGGCGGTCGGCAATGCGCTGTTGCAGGCCAAGCCGAATGCACGCGTCATGTACATGACCGCAGAAAGTTTTGTACAGGACTTTGTCAGCTCGTTGCAGCAGGGTAAAGTCGAAGAGTTTAAGAAAAACTGCCGTTCTCTGGATTTATTACTGGTCGATGATATTCACTTGCTGGCCGGTAAAGAGGCCAGTCTGGTCGAATTTTTCTACACCTTTAACGCACTTTTGGATGAATCCAAGCAAATTATTTTGACTTCGGATCGTTATCCTAAAGAGCTGACAGAGCTGGATCCACGTCTGGTTTCACGTTTTTCTTGGGGCTTGTCGGTCGGGGTTGAACCGCCAGATATTGAAACCCGAATTGAAATTCTGCTGAAAAAAGCAGAAAGCAACCAGGTCGATTTACCACGTAACTGTGCGCTGTTTATTGCCCAGCAGGTGGTGGCTAACGTGCGTGAGCTGGAAGGTGCGCTGAACAAAGTGGTGGCGATTTCACGTTTTAAAGGTACGCCAATTGATCTGGATGTGGTGCGTGAATCTTTAAAAGATGTGCTGGCAATTCGTGCCCGTACCATCAGTACTGAAAATATTCAGCGTGTGGTGAGTGAGTATTTCCGGATTCCACTGAAAGAACTGGTCGGTCCAAAACGTACCCGGATTTATGCCCGCCCACGTCAGCTGGCGATGGGGCTGGCACGTGAATTAACCGGCGACAGTTTTCCGGAAATTGGCATGGCTTTTGGCGGTCGTGATCACAGTACCGTGATGCATGCCTGCGAGAAAGTACAAAGCCTGCGTGAAGAAGATCCGATCTTTAACGAAGACTATAAAAACCTGCAGCGTCTGTTGCAAAGTTGACCTAAATCGCTCAAATTCTATTCTTGCTATGCGGCTGCTTTTGCCGCATAGTAAACCGTCAAAAAAATCACTTTTTCTATATTAATCTTCAGCTTTAGAGGAATGCACTGTGCGTTTAAAAATCGCGAAAGAAAGCTTACTGAATGTTCTCTCACATGTCGTAGGAGCGGTTGAACGTCGCCATACCTTGAATATCCTGTCTAACCTGAAAATTCAGGTGACTACGCAAGCATTGACCGTGACCGGTTCCGACCTGGAAGTCGAACTGGTGGCGAGTACAGCACTGGCTGAAGGTGCATGTCTGCAGGAAGGCGAGACCACAGTTCCTGCACGTAAGCTGATTGATATCTGTAAGTCACTTCCTTCAGCGGCATTGGTGGATTTGCATATTACTGAAGATCAGCGCTGCATCCTTAAATCAGGCAACAGTCGTTTTGTACTGGGTACCTTGCCTGCTGATGATTATCCATTACTGAACACTGAAAACACCCAAGGCACGCAAGTGACGGTGACACAGCGTGAACTTAAACGCCTGTTCGAAAAAACCGCCTTTGCCATGGCAGTTCAGGATGTGCGTTTTTACCTGACCGGTACTTTGCTGGAAATTGATGCCAATCAGCTACGTGCTGTGACCACCGATGGCCACCGCCTAGCACTGTGTGAAACAGCAGCACAATCCACTGCAGCACAGCCGATTCAGGCAATTGTGCCACGTAAGGCCGTTGCAGAATTACAGCGCCTGCTCAGCGTTGAAGATGAGCAATTATCTCTATTGATTGGTCGTGAACTGCTCAATGTGACCATCAATATGCCAAGCCGTGACAAGGAACAGGCGAACATTACCGTGCGTTTCACTACCAAGCTGATTGATGGTAAGTTCCCGGACTACCGCCGTGTGATTCCACGTGGGGGCGACAAAGTCGTGATGATCGCACATGACGTGTTCAAGCAGTCTTTGCAGCGTGTGGCGATTTTAAGTAATGAAAAACTTCGCGGTGTGTTTCTGAACTTCAATGCTGATTCTTTGCAACTTCGTGCCAATAACCCGGAGCAGGATGAAGCGATTGAAGACCTGGCGATTCAATATGCCGATTCACCGCTAGAAATGTCCTTCAATGCGCAGTATCTGATTGAAGTCCTCGGTGTGCTGGATGGCGATGATGTGTCAATGACTATGACTGAAGCGAATCAGTCTGTCTTAGTACAAGACCCGGCGCATACTGATCAGACTTATGTCGTCATGCCGATGCGTGTTTAAGCCGCGGCTTCTGATATTCATATAAGACATGCATATTACGCGTTTACATATTGAGCGTGTGCGGAATTTAAAGACGGTTGCTCTCCACGGATTGCAGCCGTTTAATGTTTTTTATGGGCAAAATGGTTCAGGTAAAACCTCGATTTTAGAGGCGATTCATTTACTGGCTGCCGGTCGTTCCTTCCGTACTCATATTCCCAAAAATTATATCCAGCATGGCGCGCAGGATGCGATTGTATTTGCACAGTCTGCGACTGAAAAAATTGGCATGCAAAAAATGGCCAGTGGGGAGCAACTGATCAAGGTCAATGGTGATCTGGTCGCAACCCAGGGACAGCTGGCCAAACTGTTGCCCTTGCAGCTGATTGATCCGCAAAGCACCGATATTATCGATCATGGTGCTAAACCACGACGCCAACTCCTTGACTGGTTAATGTTCCACGTGGAACCAGAGTTTTATCATGCCTGGCAATATTATTCTCGTGCGCTGAAACAGCGAAATAGTTTGCTCAAAAGCAAACGCTTTCTCAGTCTGTCAGATCTGGAACCGTGGAACCAGATGCTCAGTGAATATGGTGAAATTTTACATTCGCAACGTGTCGGGATCGTGGAACAATGGAAGCCCTTTTTTGAAGATGACCTGAAACAGTTATTACCTGATTTGCAAGTCAGTCTGGAATACAGTCCGGGCTTTCACAGTGAAACTGGCCTGCTGAATGATCTGACCAACCAGCATGAAAAAGACTGTGAGCGACGCTATACCGAATATGGTCCACATCGCGCGGATTTGCGTTTAAAGACCCCGATGGGGGATGCCGACGTGATCCTGTCGCGGGGTCAGAAAAAGCTGCTGATGATCGCACTAAAACTGTCGCAAATCGCAATGCTCCATTCTTGTAATAAGGAAACTGTGGTATTATTAGATGATGTGACAGCAGAATTAGATTTAACCGCACAACAACGTTTAATTGAGCGATTGAGCCAACTTGGTAGTCAAGTTTTTATTACCACCTTAGACCATGAATCAGTACAAAAGCACTTACATGATTTGTCTATCTCATATCAGTTATTCAGTGTTGAAAACGGTACAGTTCAAGTTGTGCAATAATATTTTTTGAGTTTTACCCATCTTTGGATAGACCTATTTTTCACTAGGGAGAAACCATGAGTTCAGAAGATCAAGCTGCTTCTCAAACAGAACAAACCATTGAAAAGGCTTATGATTCCTCTAGCATCAAGGTATTACGTGGTTTAGACGCAGTACGTAAGCGTCCGGGCATGTACATTGGTGACACAGACGATGGTACAGGCCTGCACCACATGGTGTTTGAAGTAGTCGATAACTCGATTGATGAAGCCTTGGCAGGCCACTGTGATGAAATTATAGTGACGATCCATGAAGATGAATCGGTTTCAGTATCTGATAATGGTCGTGGTATTCCGACCGACATTCACCCTGAAGAAGGCGTGTCTGCAGCAGAAGTAATTTTAACCATTCTGCATGCCGGTGGTAAGTTCGACGACAACAGTTATAAAGTCTCTGGCGGTCTGCATGGCGTTGGTGTTTCGGTGGTCAATGCGCTGTCTGAAAAACTGCTATTAAATATTAGCCGTGCGGGCAAAACTTATGAACAGGAATACCGTCATGGTGATCCTGTTTATAAATTACGTGAAACAGGTACAACTGATAAATCGGGTACAACAGTACGTTTCTACCCAAGTGCTGAAACCTTTAGTCAAACCATTTTCAATGTTGATATTTTAGCGCGTCGTTTACGTGAATTGTCATTCTTAAACGCGGGTGTACGTATTGTCCTGCGTGATGAACGCGTCAATCTTGAGAATGTCTATGACTACGAAGGTGGTTTATCTGAGTTCGTTAAATATATTAACGAAGGCAAAACGCACCTGAATGATATCTTCCACTTCACTGCTGCACAGGCCGACAACGGTATTACGGTAGAAGTCGCATTACAATGGAATGATTCTTATCAGGAAAATGTGCGTTGCTTTACCAATAACATCCCGCAAAAGGATGGTGGTACGCATTTGGCCGGCTTCCGCGCTGCGTTGACCCGTGGTTTAAATAACTACATGGACAGCGAAAATATCCTGAAAAAGGAAAAAGTTGCGGTATCGGGTGATGATGCACGTGAAGGCTTGACTGCCATTGTGTCAGTCAAGGTGCCTGATCCAAAATTCTCTTCACAGACCAAAGAAAAACTGGTGTCGAGTGAAGTAAAAACGGCTGTCGAACAGGCCATGAATAAGGCATTTTCTGAATATTTATTGGAAAATCCACAAGCAGCCAAAGCGATTGCTGGCAAGATCATTGATGCAGCACGTGCGCGTGATGCAGCGCGTAAAGCACGTGAAATGACACGTCGTAAGAGTGCGCTGGATATTGCCGGTCTTCCAGGTAAACTGGCCGATTGTCAGGAAAAAGATCCAGCATTGTCTGAGCTATACTTGGTCGAGGGTGATTCTGCAGGTGGTTCGGCAAAGCAAGGTCGTAACCGTAAAATGCAGGCGATTTTACCGCTGAAAGGTAAGATCCTGAACGTGGAACGTGCCCGTTTTGACCGCATGATTTCCTCTGCTGAAGTCGGTACGCTGATTACCGCATTGGGCTGTGGTATTGGTCGTGAAGAATATAATCCGGACAAACTGCGTTATCACAAAATCATTATCATGACCGATGCTGACGTGGATGGTTCGCATATCCGTACCTTACTGTTGACGTTCTTCTTCCGTCAAATGCCGGAACTTGTGGAACGTGGTCATATTTATATCGCACAGCCACCATTATATAAGCTGAAAAAAGGTAAGCAGGAACAGTACATCAAGGACAATGATGCACTGGAGACTTACCTAATTTCGAATGCGATTGATGAGCTGGAACTGCATATCAGTGCAGAAGCGCCTGCGATTCGTGGTGAAGCACTGGCGAATGTGATTGCTGATTATCAGACTTCCCAGAAGAGCTTGGCACGTTTGACCCAACGTTATCCTGCGAGTCTGCTTGATGCCCTACTGTCACTGGAAGGCTTTAAGCTGGATCAGCTGGAAGACAAAAACTATGTGGAAACATGGGGTGAGAATCTACGTGTAGCGATTGAAGCCATTCAGCCTACATTACGTCCAGAATTAACCCTAGAACGTTTTGAAAAAGAACTGGCAGATGGTCAAAAAACTGCAAGCTGGTTGCCACGTATCACGATCTATGTACATAACTTGCCACATAGCTACCTGTTAGACTCAGTACTGTTAGGTTCAAGTGAATATGCACGTTTATTAAAGAACTCGAAGAGTTGGTTTAGCCTGCTTGAAGAGGGTGCATATTTACAAAAAGGCGACCGCAAGATTCAGGTTAGCAATTTCCATCAGGTTTGGCAGCATATCTTGCAGGACTCACGTCGTGGCATGATGATCCAGCGCTATAAAGGTCTGGGTGAGATGAATGCGGAACAGTTGTGGGAAACCACCATGGATCCAGACAACCGTAACATGCTGCAAGTGACAGTTACCGATGCGATTGAAGCGGATCGTATGTTCTCTTGCTTGATGGGCGATGACGTAGAACCACGTCGTGCTTTCATTGAAGAAAATGCCTTGAATGCAGATATTGATGCATAACCCTTCAGGATAAAATCAGATATAAAAAAGCGCCTTTCGAGGCGCTTTTTTTAGACCAATTTTTTACTCATATCCTGTGAGCTAGGCAAAATAAAGTAATTTTGGACCGATTTTTAGATATGGAACGGGTTCATTTAGGTTTTAAAAAGCCAAGTTGAGTAAGCCAAATCGACTCTAAGAAAGGGTTTATGTATAGAGATTACCAACTCGGGAGAATACCTGAAATCTGGAGTGAATCTATCGTTATAAAAATGATCTGCATCAGAACTTCTAAAATAATTTTTGAATAGGAAAGTGAGGTAGAAAGACGTTCTTTATACGATGAGAAGTTTGCATGCAGTTCACGACACTAGGTGAAAACTGGATCAGTCAAAGTGGTATTTAAAGATGCGTGTAATAAAAACAGATCGAATACTTTAGGTGGATTCGACTAAAAAATAATAAATCGCCTATTCAGAAGATCCAATATCTCAAAAATAAATAAAAAGCTGCTAAAACTAAATTTTAAATTTTCAATTTTCAATAGCTTATAAGAAACTTGGTCTAATACGCTAAATAATACGTGAATAATATTGCTTCAAGCATCTAGAAAGCCTGATCAGAGATGTGGATAACTCTAAAGTTATCCATAATTTTTATGTGAATAAGATAGTATTTTTCCGCAAGCTTTAATCCACGTATTAATTCTTTATTTTAAATTCAAATTTGAAATCGATTATCTTGTGGATAAGTGTTTTTAAATTTAAAATAGCATTTTAAATTTAAAGCTAGATTTGGCGATATATTGCTAGTATGACCAGACTATTCCTTGGATTGGCTTTAAAATAAAAAATTATTATAAATTAAATACTTGTAAATATAGTGTAGTTTCTCTAATCATTACCGTGGAACATATTGTTAACTAAAAACTCAAGATGTAGCTAAACTACATAATTGATTTAATAATCAAGTGAACTTTCATTTTTATTTAAAATCATACTTTTATCGATTTTTGCTTAACTTTTTTATTTCTCATTTTTGAGTTATTTCTTGATTTCATTATTGAAAATCGGGCATTTCTTTTATTACTCGATAGAAAAGAGGGAGGGAATCGCTGAAATGATATTGATTAGGAACAAGAAAAAGAGGATTGATAAAATGACGATGAAAAATAAAAAAGCGCCTGACGGCGCTTTTTTTTAATCATATTTATGGTGTTAGAATGACTTTACGACAGTCTTCTTCCTTTTTATCAAAAATACGGTAACCTTCCGCAGCATCTTCCAGTTTCATGCGATGGGTAATAATCAGATCTGGAGACAGATCTCCATTTTCAATATGTTCTAGCAACTGCGGCAAGTAATTATGCACATGGGTTTGTCCCATTTTAAAGGTCAAACCTTTGTCAAAGGCATCACCAAACAGGAAGCCATGAATTGGACCGGCATAAACTCCAGGTACACTCACCACACCGCCGCGACGGACCGCTGCAATACATTGTCTTAGCGCTGAACCACTCGAACCTTCTAATTTCAGGTTGGTCATTACGGTTTCCAGCATGCTACCTTTGGCTTCAAAACCGACCGCATCAATGACGGCATCGACTCCACGATAACCCGTGGTATTTTGAATGATAAATTCAGCGGCATCGACTTCATCAAAATTGACGGGAATTACCCCATAGGTTTGATGCGCGAAACGCAAACGGTAAGGGTGGTGATCGACCATAAATATCTGCTCGGCACCGAGCATCCGCGCGCAGGCAGCAGCCAGCAGACCGACCGGGCCAGCACCATAAATCGCCACACTGGAACCTCGACCGACTTGGGCATTATTCACTGCTTGCCACGCAGTTGGCAGAATATCGGTCAGGAATAATACTTTTTCATCAGGCAGGGAACCCGGCACCTTAAATGGTCCGACATTGCCTTTGGGGATCCGTACATATTCAGCCTGACCACCCGGTATACCACCATACAGATGGCTAAAGCCAAATAAAGCTGCCCCTGGTGGGATCTGTTTTTTGTTGAGAATTGCACCACGACCGGTATTGGTATTTTCACAGGCAGCCATGAGTTCATGTTCACAGAAAAAACAGTGACCGCATGCAATCACAAAGGGAATAATCACCCGGTCACCTTTTTTGACTTCGGTTACTTCTGGGCCGACTTCTTCTACAATTCCCATAAATTCATGGCCGAAAATATCACCGTCTTCAGTGGCCGGAATTTTCCCCCGGTATAAATGCAGATCTGAGCCACAGATGGCGGTGGCTGTCACCCTTAAAATAACGTCATCTGGTTCCTGAATCACTGGATCTGGAACGGATTCAACTCGTACATCCCGAGCACCATGATAGGTAAGAGCACGCATGCGGATTTCCTCTCTCTAGTTCAACATTAAACAGACTCGTAGCAAGGCTGCCAAAAATTAAAAAACACTTATATTAGAGCCTTAGGATGAAACAGCGCGCTGTAAATTAATGTATGAAATAAGGCATCCAACTGTTTAAAAAATAAACTTATATAGGGTTTGCGTAATTCATGACCTTATGTGTCGAATGAATAGAAAAGAACAGAATTAAAGAAACATCTAGACGTAGATGAAAAAATACAGGGGGGAAAATGGAAGAGAAAACATTAAAAATAGTGAATAAAAAAGAGATGAACAACGTTGGTCATTCATCTCTTATCTTAAATCTTACTAAAAGAGCTTTAGAACGTCTGTTCCAGACTTTCCAGTTCCATCATCAGTTCTAGCATTTGCTCTTCGGCTGTTTCCAGTTTGGCTTTTAGCTCGGTTTGCTCATTCATCAGTTTCAGCAAATCATTTTTACGTGATGCTTCGTATAAAGCACTGTCACCTAGCAGGGTTTCAATTTCAGCCAGTCGTGGCTGCAGTTTGGCCATCTGTGCTTCGCATTTTTCAATATTCTTGCGAATCGGACGACTTATCTCACGCTGGCGAGCAGCTTCCTTACGTTGTGCTTCCTTGTCCAGTTTGGAAATGGTCGGTTTGACTTCGACTTGGGATTTCACCGGTTTTGCTGGCTTCTGTCCATTTTTGATCATTTCAATACGGGCCTGGCGTAACCAGTCAGCATAGGCAGTGAGATCACCATCAAACTCACGGCATTGACCATTATGTACCAATAGCAGTTCATCACAGACGCTGGCGATGAGCTGACGTTCATGCGAAACCAGAACCACCGCGCCCTGGAAATCTTGCAAGGCCATAGTCAGTGCATGACGCATATCCAGGTCTAAATGGTTGGTCGGCTCATCCAGAATCAGTACATTTGGACGCTGCCAGACAATCAGTGCCAAGGCCAAACGTGCACGTTCACCACCCGAAAAACTTTCACTCGGCGTATCCATACGTTCGCCGCTAAAACCAAAGCTGCCTAAAAATGAACGTAGACTGGCTTCATTGATTTTTTTATCGGCAATACGTGCCAGCTGTAACATCGGGCTGGCATTGCCATCCAATGCATCCATCTGATGCTGGGCAAAATAACCAATATTCAATAGTTCTGAATCTTTACGCAGACCTTGAATCAGTTTCAGGTCACCGACCAGCGATTTAATCAGTGTGGATTTACCAGCACCATTCATCCCGAGTAAACCGATCCGGCTGTTTGGCGTGATCTGTAAATTTACATTGGTCACAATCAGCTTGTCGCCATAACCAATATCGGCATGTTCCAGTTGCAATAACGGTGAACTCATTTTGGTCGGTTCACGGAAACTGAAAGTAAATGGTGTATCGACATGCGCAGCAGACAGTTCCTGCATGCGTTCCAGCTGTTTAATCCGGCTTTGAGCCTGTTTGGCTTTGGTCGCTTGCGCTTTAAAACGGTCAATATATTTTTGCAGATGCGCGCGGGTTTCCAGCTGCTTTTCATACGCCTGTTGCTGCTGCGCCAGACGTTCACTGCGGGTACGCTCGAAAGTCGAGTAGTTGCCGGTATATAAAGTCAGTTCCTGATTTTCGATATGTAAAATATGATCGGTGATCGCATCGAGGAAGTCTCGGTCATGTGAAATCAGCACCAGCGTACCTTCATAAGCCTTGAGCCAGTCTTCGAGCCAGAGAATCGCATCCAAGTCCAGATGGTTGGTCGGTTCATCGAGGAGCAGTAAGTCTGAGCGGCTCATCAGGGTACGTGCCAGATTCAGACGCATACGCCAGCCACCGGAAAAACTTGAAACATCCAGTTGTGATTGATGTTCAAAGAAGCCCAGACCCGCCATCAATTGCGAGGCTTTGGCAGGAGCTGAATAACCTGAAATTTCATCAAAACGGCCATATAAATGCCCTAGTTCTGCATCATCCAGTTGATCTGGCTGCTCAAGTTTCTGCTGAATCTCCCAGTATTCTTCATCACCTGATAATACGAAATCAATGGCTTTCATATTCAGCGCTTTAATTTCCTGAGCCATATGCGCCACGGTCCACACCGCAGGACGGGTCAATGAACCCGTATCTGACTCCATGCCGCCCAGCAAGGCTGAAAACAGGGTTGATTTCCCGGCACCATTGACACCGGTTAGGCCAATTTTCCATCCTGGGTGTAACTGCATCGACGCTTTTTGAAATAAAACACGTCCACCGCGACGTATAGATAACTGGTCTAACTGAATCATTGAGAAATCAAAGCTAAGAAATAAGATGCGCCTATTCTAAAGGAAAGCCCTGTGAAAATGAAAAATCTTACCGGTTTTGCTGAAATGATTGTGCTTTTCATCTCTGTCAATTCATCTGGGATAGACGCATAAGTTGAGTAAAAGCTCTATTTTATGCATGAACAGTGGTTTATAGTTCAGGCTGATGGAGCAAAAAATATCATAGAGTCAAATAAAAATGAAAAAGGGATGTTTAATTTTATCGGCACTGGGCATTTTGGTGTCGACTTCAACTCAAGCCAGAGTGAATGTCTGTGTTTTTGATTTACTGGGGAAATCTGGTGAGTCTTACAAACTGCTGGAGGAATGGGCGCTGGCAGCAAAAGGCTGGGGTGCCGAAATTCAGCTAAGCGCTTATCAGGATGAAGCCAAGGTCGATCAGGACGTCAAAGCCGGAAAATGTGATGCCTTCTATATGACCTCAATGCGTGCCCGGGCTTATAACAAATTTGCTGGATCGATTGATGCAATTGGCGGCGTGCCGAATAATGACATTGCCATGAAAGCCATCAGCTATGTACTGGATAAACGCAATAGCAAACGCCTGATCACCCAGATTGGCAAAGAAAAATTCGAAGTGGCGGGTATTGGTCAGATTGGCCCAGCCTATATTTTTGTTCGTGATCGTACTCTAAATAAACTGGAACAGGTCAAAGGCAAGAAATTTGCCGTGCTGCATTATGACTATGCGCAAAAAATCATGGTCGACCGGATTGAAGCAGTACCGGTCATGTCGGAAATTTCCAATTTTATTCGCAAGTTTAATCAGGGCGAAGTGGATATTGTCGCTGCACCGGCTTATGCATTTAAACCGCTGGAATTACAGAAAGGACTAGGCCGTCAAGGCGCAATGATTAATTTTCCGGTGATTAATGTCACTGCTGATCTGATTATTCGTCAGGAAAAGTTTCCGGCAAGCTTTGCCGCACAATCCCGAAACTGGTTTGTGAAACAGTTACCGCGCAGCTTTGCCATGGTCAAGCGCATGGAAGCTGAGATTCCAAGCAAATATATTCTGAATCTAAGCCGTGAAGATCGTGTGGCCTACCAAAAGATTCTGCGTGATGGGCGGATCGATTTAACCAAACAGGGGATTTATGATCAGGGCATGATGAACGTATTGAAACGCGCGCGTTGTACGGTAGAAAGAACCAATTTTGAATGTTCGATTGGTGGCGAATAAATCTGAAATCATGTATATCTTTGTAACTATATCTGGGTAAATGTAATTATAAGAAAGCAGTTTTAAATATTAAGATATTGATATTTAAATATATATTTAAAAATAACTTAGGCAACTATTGCTGATTTATCTTTATAGGCCAAAATGCCGGTTTTAAATGGAGTAAATGCTCTATTTTTTTTAATTAAACTTGCTTAATATTTGTCCCGTGTACGGACACTCAGCGAATAACAAGATTTCAAAGGATAACTACAATGAAAAAAACACTCTTATCATTGGCTGCATTCTCTGCATTTGGTTTTGCAAGTGCGGCGCATGCAGAAAAAGTCGATATCTGTGTGTTTGACTTACTGGGTAAATCCGGTGAGTCTTTCCAGATGGCACAAGAATGGGCACTGGCTGCAAAAGGCTGGGGCGCAGAAATTAATCTGATTGCCCGTCAGGATGAAGCGGTTGCCGACAATGACTTCAAGGCCGGTAAATGTGATGGCGTGTTTATGACCGCCATGCGTGCCCGTCAATACAATAAATTTGCCGGTTCTATTGATGCACTGGGTGGTGCACCAAGTAATGCTATTGCCCAGCGTGCGATCAGTTTTGCTCTCGACAAACGTAATGCAGGCAAAATGGTGACCAATATGGGCGGCAAAAAATATGAAATTGCCGGTATTTCTCCGCTGGGTTCGGCATTTATTTTTGTTCGTGACAAAAATATCAATTCGATTGAAAAGGCTGCAGGTAAAAAATTCGCAGTACTCGGCTATGACGATGCCCAGAAAATCATGGTACAGCGCGTCGGTGCACAGGCCGTCATTTCCGATGTGTCCAACTTTGTGGCCAAATTTAACAATGGTCAGGTGGATATGGTGGGTGCGCCTGCCTATGCCTACAAGCCATTAGAAATCTATAAAGGTCTGGGTAATAACGGCGCGATGTTTAATTTCCCGGTGCTGCATGTGACGTCTGATTTTGTGATTCGTCCAGAAAAATTCCCCGCAGGTTTTGGACAGAAATCGCGTGACTGGTTTATCAAAAACCTGCCAAAGAGCATGGCCATGATCAAACGTCTGGAAGCCGGTATTCCGTCGAAATATAAAATGAACCTGAACGTTGAAGATAAAACCAAGTATCAGAAAATGTTACGTGATGGCCGGATGGACATGACCAAACGTGGAATCTATGATGCCAGCATGATGTCAGTATTAAAACGTGCCCGTTGTTCTGTCGATAAGGCCAACTTTGAATGTTCAATGGCTGGCGAATAATCTGATTTTTAAAGCAAAAAGCTTAGAGTGATCTAGGCTTTTTTTATGGCTGAACCAGGTCAGATCTGCCATTGTGCAGCAAATAAAATAGCTTAAGCTTAATCTAAATATTAAATTCGAATGTTTCATATAAAAAACAATCACATGTGACTAAAACTTCAATAACAAAAACAAGCGATAAGGAAATGAAGATGATGCATAGAGGATGGAAAGTACTGGCATTGGCTACAGCGACACTGGCTGTTTCAGGTCTGGCGCAAGCCAAACAGGTGATTTGCGTATTTGATCTGGTCGGTAAAAACGGTGATGTCTATAGTGTGATGAAAGACTATCAGTTGGCGGCCAAAAACTGGGGGGCAGATGTCGAATTGCGGGTGAATACTAATGAAGCCGTGGTCGCAGAAGATTTTAAAGCCGGGAAATGTGACGGCATTAGTGTGACTGGAATGCGTGGCCGTCAATTTAACAAGTTTACCGGTTCTCTGGATGCAATCGGGGCTATCACCGATCTGAATCTGGCGGTTAAAGTCATGCAGGGCCTGGCCAGTCCCACCTTCGCCAAACAAATGCTGCAAGGTAAATATGAAATTGTTGGAGTGATTCCGGTAGGTGATGCTTTTCTGTTAGTGAACGACCGCAGTATCAATACTGTTGCCAAAGCAGCCGGTAAAAAAATTGCGGTACTAAGCCATGACGAAGCACAAAAAATCATGGTACAGCAGGTTGGTGCACAAGCAGTGAGTGCCGAAATCAGCAATTTTGCCAGTATGTTTAACAATGGTCAGGTGGATATTATCGGTGCACCAGCTGCAGCATTTAAGCCTTTAGAATTACATAAAGGGTTGGGTAGTAAAGGTGCGATTGTGAATTATCCGGTATTGCAGGTTACAGGTAATATTATTATCCGTCCTGATAAATTCCCGGCAGGATACGGACAAAAATCACGTGAATGGGTCAAGAGCCAGTTACCACGTGCCTTTGGTATTTTGGGTAAAATGAAAGCGGATATTCCTTCGAAATACTGGATGGATATTCCTGCGGCAGATAAACCAGGTTATCAGAAAATGATGCGGGATTCCCGAATTGACCTGACCAAACGCGGCGTTTATGACAAACGCATGATGAAATTGCTGTGGCAATTCCGTTGCAAACAGAATCCGACAAATTTTGAATGTGCCTTACAGGATGAGAACTACAAATAATCCTGATAAAATTACTCTGATTTGACTTTTAATCTGTAGAGACTGACCATATATTGAGTGTGCTATACTTAAATATGGTCTTTTCTTTTTAAAGACATTCCATTCAACAGAGGAATCCGCCATGAATGCCCAAGCGCTTGTGCTCACCGACAATGCCGCAAATAAAGTACGCCAGTTGCGTGACAGTGAAGGTAACCAAGACTTAATGCTCCGTGTCTATGTGACCGGTGGCGGCTGTTCAGGTTTCTCTTATGGCTTTAACTTTGCGGAAAGCCAGAATGAAGATGATGCAGAATTTGCCAATGGCGATGTTAAAGTCCTGGTCGATTCACTGAGTTATCAGTATCTGGTTGGTTCGGTAGTAGATTATTTAGAAGGTCTGGAAGGCTCACGTTTCGTGGTACAAAACCCGAATGCGACCACGACCTGTGGTTGTGGATCTTCATTCTCGATCTAAATCCATGCATAAAAAAAGTCCTCTCAATGAGGACTTTTTTTATGCATGGAAAAAGTTTAGCTATCCAGTTTTACCGCTTCAAGCAGGTCAAAGATCACGCTGGTGACATCCTGATTCAACTCGCGGTTATTAAAAATTTCATAGGCGCTAATGGTAATGTCGGTATCACTTGGTAACAGACGCTGTTCTTCTTCGATCAGGTCATTAATCGGCAATAAGGTCTGTTTGATTTCCAAATGCAGAATATCTTTATATTCCAGATTTTCATCGTCGAGTTCAATCAGTTGTTCATTGAAATAAGGCAGCAAAATCGAATGAAGATAGGGTTGGATGTCCTCGATATCAAAGATCTCGATATCACGGGTTTCATCAATCGTACTAATGTGGTCATTTACTTCAATTAAAATATGGTAGTAACTCACACGAATCTCCAAAGATGGCCTAAACAATGTAGCCAATCACAATAACATGAAATCAGAATAGAGTGTTTTTTATAATACTTATACACTTAAATTAATTAAGGAATTCAAGCTGATCATTTAACGGTTATAAAGCAAGGTCTTGTCTGCAGGTCGCAGCTGGAAGTGTTGCAGATTCTGTTTACCCAGCACCGGATACATCAGTGCTTCCGGGTCATTATGGTGATACAGACCCAAGGCATGTCCGAGTTCATGTGCCAGAGTCAGGCGGAGATCATCTTCTGCATCAAATTGATAGACATGAATTTGATTGCCCATAAACACACCTTTATGAAATTCGCGGGCAGGGAAACGCTGTTGGGCTTGAATGATATTCTGTTGATGATTTTGCAGACCATGTTGATGCATGGAAACATTCATATTAAAGGAACTTTGCTGTTCCTGCAGGTATTGAAGTTCCCGTTGAAAATTTTCCGATTTACGCTGTAAAGCCAAAACTTCATATTCAATTTGCTCACGCTCATAAGCAGATAAATTCGGCTGACGGCGTCGTTGCTGTAAGGCCTGAAATTCACTATTGATCTGATCTCTTTGCTGGATCAGGCGTTGCTGCTGACTTTCCAGATGCTGATGGGATGCTTCCAGGTTTTTGACCTGACGTTGATACTTGGCGTCATCTGCCAGCAACTGTTTTTCGACTTTCTTTAAGGCATCATAGTCTTGCTGGCGCTGATCATAGATCAGGTGAATACTCAGCCTAGCATTTTCATCATAGACCATCAAATCGTCACGATTGCTTCCCTGATGCCAGATCTCGATGGCTTCCTTGCTCAGTTGAATCACTTGATCTTTACTCAGTCCAAAGCCTGAATCGACCTGATCAATCCGGAAACGTAAGCGGGTATCGAAAGGATGAGTCAAACGATCAGCCAGCGAGTTATAGCGCAGTTGAGGATGGGTTTTGGCCTGCATATGCAGATAGGCAGACATGATCAATCCCACCACGAGCAGACAGAGCAGAAGACGCATATTTTTTATTTAAATGTTTATTTTTTAAAAATATAGCTTAATTTTAATACTTTTCCCATGCCTATTTGCTTTGCTGCCCCACTTTTGGGTAAAGCCCTAATTCGCCCAGAGCCTGCTGTAAAATTTCAAGGCGAATGGCTGGATTCATATTGGTTTGCATTTGCATATTTAGAGAAAATGCCACGATTTCAGCCTGCGGTGTTTCGACCCACCCGGTGAGCCAGCCGACTTGCGGTTCTACATCCATGCCCCAACCGGATTTGGCATACAGGCGATAAGCTTGCCGTTCCTGTAGAAGTAACATGGCTTTGACTTGCTGCTGGACTTGAGGATCAAAGGCTAGTTGCTCTCGGGCTAGAGCAGAGACAAATTCGACTTCCTGTTTTGGAGTGATTTTCAAAGGGCCTACCAACCAGAAGTTATCGACCTGCTGACCAATCTGCTGATTACCAAATTGGATGCGTTGTACTTCCTGCTGCATTAATTCCAAACCAATATGACGTGCCAGTTCCTGATAGACGGGTACAGCAGAAGCTTGCATGGCTTCGCCGAGCGTCATGTCTTTTTCCCAGGCTGCAAAACTGCGTTTCTTGCCATCCCATTTAAAAATCTCATTGGTTGTGGCTTTACCATGTTGTAGACCAATCAGGGCATTGAGCATTTTGAAAGTAGAGGCTGGAACATATTCGGTACCTGCACGGCTTAAATCATTGCCATAGACCTGTACTTTTTGACCACGCTGAATCACTAAAACGCCAGAACTTTGCGCCTGATCAAATAATTGGGCAATGGCTTGAGTCGATTGAGTTGAAGTGATCTGAGAAGGGAAAGATGAAACAGGTGAGGTACACGCTGTCAGGCCCAAGCAACTCAGTAAAGGTAGCAAAATCAGAATTTTCATGGGTTCAGGGTATTTTAATGTTTGATTTAACTTAAACAGCTTTTTCTGAAAATACGATCAAATTTTGGTCATTTTTCTTCTATTCTTTTAATTAGAGACATAAAAAAACCGCGCTTTCGCGCGGTTTTTTCAGTTAAAGCGACAAATTATTTTTTGTCATCTTTCACTTCAGTGAACTCGGCATCTACAACACCGTCGTCCGCTTTTTGAGATTGACCTTCGCCACCTTGGAATGCGTTTGGATCAAAACCTTGCGCACCGCCTTGGCCTTGAGCTGCTTCATATGCACGTTGTGTAATTGGCATGATGATGTTTTGCAGCGCTTCAGTTTTCGCTTTGATGTCTTCAACGTCATTTTCTTTGGTTGAAGCTTCAAGCTCAGAAACCGCAGTTTCGATTGCAGTTTTTTCGTCTGCAGTCACTTGTTCACCAAGATCTTTCACTGCTTTTTGTGAAGAAGCAACTAAAGCATCCGCTTCGTTACGTGCTTTTGCAAGCTCTTCAAATTTACGGTCTTCTTCAGCATTCGCTTCAGCATCTTTAATCATTGCTTCGATTTCAGCATCAGACAAACCTGAGTTTGCTTTAATCTGGATCGATTGCTCTTTACCAGTACTCTTGTCTTTTGCAGATACTTTCAAGATACCGTCAGCATTGATGTCGAAAGATACTTCAATTTGTGGCACACCACGTGGCGCAGGTGGAATGTCACCTAACTGGAAGTTACCCAACAGTTTGTTTTGCTGCGCCATTTTGCGTTCACCTTGGTAAACCGAAATGTCTACAGCAGGCTGGTTGTCCGCAGCAGTTGAGAACACTTGAGATTTCTTCGCAGGAATCGTGGTGTTTTTCTCGATGATTGCAGTCAATACGCCGCCCATGGTTTCAATACCAAGTGTCAGCGGAGTTACGTCAAGTAAAAGTACGTCAGTTTTGTCACCTGAAAGTACCGCACCTTGAATCGCAGCACCCATGGCTACTGCTTCGTCAGGGTTTACGTCTTTACGTGGCTCTTTACCGAAGAATTCTTGAACCTTCTGTTGAACCATTGGCATACGAGACTGACCACCTACCAGGATCACGTCAGAGATGTCAGAAGTCGAAAGACCTGCATCTTTAAGCGCAATACGGCAAGGCTCAATCGTACGAGCAACCAGGTCAGCAACTAAACCTTCAAGTTTTGCACGTGTTACGTTGATCACTAAGTGTTTAGGACCAGTCGCATCAGCAGTGATGTATGGAAGGTTGATTTCAGTTGCATTTGAAGAAGAAAGCTCGATTTTTGCTTTCTCCGCAGCTTCTTTTAAACGCTGAAGTGCAAGTGGATCTTGTTTCAGGTTAAAGTTTTGTTCTTTCTTGAACTCTTCAACCAGGAACTCGATTAACGCGTTATCGAAGTCTTCACCACCTAGGAATGTATCACCGTTAGTCGACAATACTTCAATTTGCTGGTCGCCATCAAGGTCCGCAATTTCAATGATTGAAACGTCGAAAGTACCACCACCCAAGTCATAAACCGCGATTTTACGATCGCCTTCTTTCTTGTCCATACCAAACGCAAGTGCCGCAGCAGTTGGCTCGTTGATGATACGTTTAACTTCTAAACCTGCAATTTTACCTGCATCTTTAGTTGCTTGACGCTGTGCATCGTTGAAGTAAGCAGGAACAGTAATAACAGCTTCAGTTACGGTTTCGCCCAGGTAATCTTCAGCAGTTTTCTTCATCTTTTTCAAGATTTCAGCAGAAACCTGTTGTGGCGCCAATTTTTTGTCGTTGACATCAACCCAAGCATCACCGTTGTCAGCTTTGATGATTTTGTAAGGAACCAGACCGATATCTTTTTGTACCGCTTGGTCTTCATAACGACGACCGATCAAACGTTTGATCGCGAACAATGTATTTTTCGGATTCGTTACTGCTTGACGCTTTGCAGATTGACCTACCAGAATTTCGCCATCTTTATAGGCAATAATAGATGGAGTGGTACGCGCGCCTTCAGCGTTTTCGATTACTTTAACTTTGTCGCCTTCAAGTACTGCAACACATGAGTTTGTAGTACCTAAGTCAATACCAATGATTTTAGCCATTTGGATGTTTCCTCTAAAATTTTTTTGTGATTTACACTTGTTATCCGATATGAGAGCCGTTCGATTTTTTTCAAGTAAAATTTTTGAAAAATTTCACAAACTCCCGAATTTATTTGGCTTAAGCGCCGACCATCACCATGGCAGGACGCAATAAGCGACTGTTAAGCGTGTAGCCTTTTTGCAAAACAGTCCCAATTTCATTTGCTTTGGCATTTGGATCAATCCCGACTGCCTGGTGCAGGTCAGCATTGAAACCGTTGTTGGTGTCTACTGCCACAACCCCAAATTTCTCCAAGGTATGCAATAAAGATTTAAGCGTCAGTTCAACGCCTTCACGCAATGGTGTTTGCTCTTCACCTGCAGCCACAATGGCACGCTCCAGATTGTCGACTGTTTCTAGAAGCTCTTTAGAGAACTTTTCCAGAACCGTATCTTTATGCTTTTCAGATTCACGCTGAATACGTTCAACACTCTTTTGTGCTTCATAGACTGCATTGGCGGTACGGGCTTTTTCTAACTTCAAGTCACCTTCAAGCTGCGCAATCTGCTCTTGTAAAGACTCAACGGAAACTTCAGCCTGCTCGGTTTCAGCTTGAGTTTGCGCTGTATCTTGTTCCGCTTGCTCTTGCTCAAGTTGTTGAGCTTGCTCGTTTTGCTCAGTCGCCATTGATTTACTCCGTTTAAATGGGTTCTTAAACATGTACAGTCCTTAGGCCTCAGTGTTCACTGCGTTTATGCTGAACTGCCATGGTTGTGAAGTTCTTGATTACCTAAAGAAATCGGGGCAGGGTGTAAAAATTCAAGCGTCGACCCAGATTAAATTTAAGATTTATGCAAAATACTGAATCCAGCGGACAGCAGAACAAGCTATTCAGAACACAACAACAGGATGGGATGAGAATAAAATACACGGGTATAAGCAGCCATGAATCCGGATTTTGAGCTAAATAGATTTAATTCGCGACTAAATCCAAGATTTAATTATTTGAAAATAAATATAAAAAATTAATAATCGTATTTTTGAATCAAATTAATAATTTTAATCCGTTTTAAGTATGGGTAAAAAAATTGCATTATATTCCTATTAACAGCGACCTTGTTCAGAGGAGAGAGCCGAACCGGGTTGCTGTTGCCCTATTTTAAAGTTGCTTTTTTCAAGCTGAGTATCCCCAAAACTCAGCTTTTTTTTGCCTGTTTATTTATTAGACATAAAAACGATTAATATCTAAGCAATAAAGTCTTTCACAATAGATGAACTTTTAGTTAATATTTATTCCAGATTCTATCGCTGTAGTTTCTTCTTATTTTGAAATGTGTTTTCGTGGCTTATCCTGTTCTCTAGATAAGCCTTTTTTTTGCCTAGAATTTACCGATTTTGAATTTGTTGGAATCAGTTGTCTCTATTTTAGCGTTATGTAAGATAAAACTTACAGCTTGGATAGTGAATCTCGGCTTCATCAGAGCCAGTTGATCCGATAGGATAATTTATGTAGAGAACAGGATGTTCTGGTTGAATTGCTGAGAAGCATAAGCGAAGTGGAAGTTCGTTTAACATAACCCTCTACAAAGGCCCTAAAGAAATTTTCTTTAGGGCCTTTGTTTATCAGGAAGCTATCTTTTTCGATTTAAAAAGCTCAGTCTGGGCTTTTAATAGAGAAGACAATTCAAGTCTTAATCACGACGATCGCGTGAGCGTTGTTCCTGATGGCGTCGGTTGTCATTCCAGCGTTGATTAGAACGGTTTTGCTGGACTTTTTTACTGCGCTGATCTGTTGCACGTTTACGCTCCAGATCCTGACGACGTTTACGTTCTGCCTCTACCTGTTTTTGCCGTTGCGTCATGATATTTTTACGTTGCTGTTCATGGCGCTGCCGTTCCAGTTGGCTTTTACGTCGATCCAGCTCTAACTGTCTTTTACGATCCTGCTCCCAATTGCGACGTTGTAATTCCTGTTTACGTCGATCCAGTTCAATGCGTTTGCGTTGCTGTTCATATTCCCAGCGTTGCCGCTCATAGCGATGATCTTGTTCATAACGCCGGTCCAGTTCATAGCGACGGTCATAACGCTGATCATAGCGGCCATCATAATAGCCACCATCTTCAGGAAATGCGACGCAGCCTACAGCTAAAAATGCAGTCGCCAAAGACAAAGCTATAATTTTGCTAGCCATAGGCATCCTCCCGATTTGTAATAAAAAATATACTTAAGCTCGCAAAAGTACGTCAAAAATAACCTTTAAACGGTCAATGACATCTTCTATAAATGAGGGTAACGTATCGGGCAGAAGCTATATGTACATTGATATTAAGACTTCTATAAGAATATGGTCACTGAAACGCTAATCGTGTAGAAACTATGAAGAATTAAGAGAATAAGGACTAAAAATAATGACTGTGAATCCTCCGGTTCTGAAAAGTGTGATGGAAAAAGGACAAGGGACGGCAGCGCGTATGCTGGACCGTTTACCTGGCATTGCACAGGAAGCATTGGTTAAGACTCTGGATTATCCTCATGTCTATCCTGATTTAGACCCTTTGGTTAAATGTCTGATGGCCATCCAGATAAAACAGGGGCATAGCAGTTTTATCAGTGAGGATCTGGCACATTCGCGCACATTGTTTGATGCACGTATGAAAGCCATCCGGGCTAGACCGACCGCGGTCAAATTTGTCGAAGAGCTTCGCCTTCCTCTACAGAGTGGCAGCATCTTTGCCCGGCATTATCATCCAGCTCCACAAAAGAAGTTGCCGATGGTGATTTTTTATCATGGTGGTGCATTTATGGTGGGTGGTCTGGACAGTCATGATGAATTCTGTCGCTTGCTGGCAGTGCATGCCAAAGTACAGGTGTTAAGTGTGGCTTATCCGCTGACGCCAGAATTTAGTCCCTTACAAATGGTACAAGTCTGTGAAGATGCCTTGGCTTGGGCACATCAGCATAGCAAGCAGCTAAAAGTCTATAAAAATCGCATTGCCGTGGCAGGGGACAGCGCGGGCGGGAATCTGGCTACTGTCGTGGCACAGCGCAGTGCCGGTAAATCTTATGCCGCACGAGCACAGCTTTTGCTTTATCCGGCGCTCGACTTTAAAAGTCGCCATCCTTCTTTTTATGCTTATAAAGATGGACTGGTACTTTCGGAGCAGGATATTGATCTGGTGACCTTCATGTATGCCCAAACTCATCAGATTGAACTGGATGACCCACTGATTTCGCCGACCTATGGTGAATTGCAGAACTTGCCGCCGAGCTATGTAATTACTGCACGTCATGATGTTCTGCATGATGAAGGTTCAATCTATGCACATAAACTACGTCAGAATGGCGTGAGTGTTCATTATGATGAATATACCGATCAGGCACATGGTTTTATCAATCTGACGCCGATCTCCCGCCGTGCCAAAAAATATGTGATTGAGATCAGCAAAAACTTCCGCAAATTCTGGGACAAAAATAGTTAAATCGAAAGCATGAATGCAAAAAGGTGTTTCTCATGAAACACCTTTTTTTATAGCTAAGTTTTTATCAGTCTTTACACTTTGCTACTGATCTGCGCTTCAGGAAAGATCAGATTGAATTTGGGGACATAAAAGCTTTGCAGCAATTTGGCTTTGGAAAAATCTGGAAATATATTCTCGGCATCTTTCCACTCTACTTGTGAGAGTTTGGAGAGATGACCGCGGAACTGTGGACTAAACTGAAAACGCTGCCCTTTCCAGGCTTGCTGGATTTTCAACATAGACGCTGGAATATGATGACTATTAATATAGAACTGGCGTGCAGATTTAGTTTTCTTCAATCGAATCGTCATATGCTGGTTCTGGTGCTGAATCTGACACAGTACTTCCTGATCCTTTTCCTGCCATTCAAACTGCGCATGTTCTTTGGGAATGCCCCATAAATGCTGACCATGTACCACAGACTCATGGGTAGATACATAAATTTTAGGAATCGAGCTGAGGCGCCGTTTACTAATTAAAGGATGGTCCAGAATCAGTAACTCATCATAAGGGCCAATCGGCGAGGTGTGATAACGCACCAATAAGACTTGAATCATACGACCCAGTGGAGAAGGGGCAATACGGAACTGTTTTGCTTGCTCAATAAAGCTGGGGGTCAGCCAATAATTCAGAATAAAACCCTCACCCTGCAAACGCCACGGTGGAAACTGGTGGATATTTTGCTCCTGTAATAATGCATGCTTCATTCTTATTCTCTTGTCTTTAGTCGGCAGGTCACTGCATTATGAGTTATAAAAGATTAATATATAGTCATTCACAACCATTACTTCTAAGTAGATGAGTTAATAAATGTTAAAGAAATCATTATGTGTCATCGCACTTGCTGCGGTCAGTCTGCCAAGCTTTGCTGCCAATACGATTATTGAGATGAAGACTTCATCTGGAAATATTGAAATTGAACTCTTTAATGACAAAGCCCCAATCTCGGCAAAGAACTTCGAAAGCTATGTAAAGAGCAACTTCTATAAGGACACGATTTTTCACCGCGTCATTCCAGGCTTTATGGTGCAGGGTGGTGGCTTTGATGTGAACATGCAAGAAAAAGCCAATACTCAAGCACCCATTAAAAACGAATCGTCGAATGGTCTGCAAAATAAACGCGGTACTTTAGCCATGGCCCGTACCAATCAGCCGGATTCTGCCCGAGCACAATTCTTTGTGAACCTGGTCGATAATGATTTCCTGGATCGTTCTGCTAGAAATGCCGGCTATGCGGTGTTTGGTAAGGTCACTAAAGGTATGGATATCGTCGACCAGATTGCCAAAGTACCGACCCGAAACTATGGAATGCATCAAAATGTGCCGGTGAACCCTGTAAAAATCACCAGTGTGACGATTAAAGCACCAGTCGTGAAAAACTAGGCATAGAATAAAGCAGAAATATTTCATTTATATTTCTGTTTTAAAAATATGTACTTATGTAATAGATTGTATGTAATTGAACCAATTTGGTGCATAAAAATAAAACACTCGTGATTCCTGTGCGTTAAAAGCGCTTGCACGTGTAAGAAATTGCCCTATAATGAGCACATACCGACGAGATAGACGGAAACGAACGAAGCGGAATGGCGGAGTTGTTAAGTTTATCGAAGTCCAGCTTCTAGCACTGACGAGGTGTTAGAAAGATCATTAAGAGATTATGAAGAACAACTTGTGTGGATTTTTACTGGTTGATTGATCGAAATTATTTTCATTGATTGATGGTAGAAATTACTCGAAGTTTATTTGAGAAATATTTGTCAGAAAATTGATG